>CAJXZG010000038.1 GCA_913063265.1 uncultured Prolixibacteraceae bacterium
GAAAGAGGCATCGATGGAAAGCAACCCATTGTTGATAAATATGCACCACTTTTTCATGTTCGTGCCGATGCCCCTCCATTAATTTTAATTACAGGTGACAGGGAAAGAGAAATGCTTGGCCGCTACGAAGAAAATGCATACATGTATCGTATGATGGAAGTAGCCGGACACAAAAAAACCAAATTATATGAACTGGATGCCTTTGACCATGGCGGAATGGTTTCGCCGGCTCTTGAAATTCTTTTACAGGAAATAAAAACTCTTCAAAAATAGATTTAATGTGAGGATTACTCTAATGTTCAGGTATTTCTATAATACGGAAAAACCGTATCTGGAAAAGTGAGCAATATTAATTATCAACCAAAATAAAATTATTTACCCGTGAAAAACAATCTCAAAATGCACAGAAGTCTTTCATCAAAAGACATAAAAAATATAAGAAATAAATGTAGCATGAGTTATTTGATATCTGCAATTTTATTCATTTTCGGAACAATTGCAGGAGTAACGATTTACGAATTATACTTCGATTCTAATCCAGATGCAATCAATCAAAAAATGGCTGTTACAATAGGTTTGGCAGTATTGTTTTTTTCTGTTGCACTGTTTTTTATTATCAATTGGAAATATTATTCTGATATCAGAACTAATGAAAAAATTCAATTAAAAAAAATACTTCAGGATAAAAAGATTATTAAAGACTACTATAAAAATACGGTAAGCCGGAAATTTACCTTTATCGTTGACGATATAAATATTACAGTGACCCAAGAATTATTTGATAGTTGCAATAAAGGAGACAGTTTGATTTTTAATTATGCCCCAAAAAGTAAATTTTTATTGGGCATTGAAAAATCAAGAAATAATTCATGAATTGTGTAAAAAATAAAACTAACATTATAAATTTATACGGTATTACACAATTAAACCTTTAAAGATGAAAAACTTAATTCTGACAATTATAGTATTTGTAATTACTTTTCTTCCTTCTTCAGCACAAAAACTACCAACCGGTAATCCCGCCGATTTTAACGTAAAAACATGTTTACATTCTGTAAGTTACCTGGGAATATGGCGTGGGCAAACTCAACTAAATGTTGATGAGTTCCTGTTAAAAGCAAAAGAGCTGGGATACGAAGGAGTAATGCTGGTTGCTAAGCGCCCCCATGTGTCTCCACACGATTATGACAAAGCTGCACGAGCAAAATTAAGGGCAAAAATTGATTCTCTTGGATTAACTTTAGTTGGACTGGCAGGCTATACTGATTTTACCGCCGGAATTGATAAACCCGGAATTCCAAATGCAGAAATTCAGGCAGCCTGGGTAGGAGAAATAGCAGAATTGGCCAATGATCTGGGAACAAAAATGGTACGTATTTTTACGGGTTACGAACGCCCTGATGTACCTTATGACAAACAATATGCTGAAGTTGTTGCAGGATTAAAAATGGCAGGGAAGCTGGCATCTGAATATGGTGTTTCGCTGGCTGTTCAAAACCACCATGATATAGCTTTACATCATGATGCCATGTACTGGCTTTTAAAAGAGGTTAATATGCCAAACGTATTGGCCGGCTGGGATGCATGGTCGCCAACTTTGGAAGGATTATCAAGTGAAGAGTTGAAACAATCCATACTTAAAATGAAACCATTTTTAATTAATACAATTGCCGCAGATTATGTTACTCATCCACGCTTTACCTATGTTAACAATTTAACCAATTATAAGGCTGAACAACCGGTAATGAGAGCAGTTCCCATGGGCGAAGGTATTATTAATTACAAAACGTGGTTTAGCACTTTAAAAGAAATTGGTTATCAGGGTTGGATAGTTTACGAAATGTGCGAAGTACTTGATGGTGGTGGATCAATTGAAAATCTCGATAAAACCGCAAAAATATTTCTTGATTATATGAAACAATTTTAACAAAAATAAATCCAATTTTTATGAAACCGGTTTTTACACTTTTTCTAACCTTAATTGTAATTTCATTGTTTGCCCAAAACTATCCGAAAATGAAAGAATCAGAAAGAATAAAAAAATTAATCCCTCCCACAGGAAAAATAAAAATGGTACTTGACACCGATACCTATAATGAAGTAGATGATCAGTTTGCTTTGGCGTATGCATTACTTTCGCCCGACAAGATTGATTTACAGGCAGTTTATGCAGCTCCCTTTAAAAATAACCGGGCGGCCTTTCCGGGAGAAGGAATGGAAAAAAGTTATAATGAAATACTAAAACTTTTAAAAATGATGGGAAAATCTCCCGATGATTTTGCGTTCCGCGGCTCCAACCGTTACCTGGAAGATGTTAAGCGACCTGTAAAAAGCGATGCTGCAAACGATTTAATTAAAAAGGCATTGGCATGCAGCCCGGAAGATCCCCTGTATGTGGTTCCTATTGGATGTATAACCAATATTGCATCAGCCATTTTAACAGAACCAAAAATTATTGAAAACATTGTTGTAGTTTGGCTTGGAGGAAACGATCTAAACTGGCCACATCAAAAAGAATTTAACCTTATGCAGGATGTACCGGCAGCACAGGTTGTTTTTGATTCAGGTGTGCCATTTGTTATATTTCCCACGCGGCCTGTAATTTCACATTTGCACACTACAATTCCCGAATTAAAACATTACCTCGAAGGTAAAAATGAACTTTCAGATTATTTGTATAACATAGTGGTTGAATACAGTGGCGGCCGTACTGCATGGTCGAAGGTAATCTGGGATGTGGCTGCTGTAGCGTGGTTAATAAATCCTGACTGGGTACCTACCAATATTGTGCATAGCCCCATCTTAACAGACCAGGTAACATACAGTACTGACCACTCCAGACATTTTATCCGAATGGCAACTGATATTCGCCGGGATGCAATTTTTGAGGATTTGTTTAATAAACTGTCCGGACAATAATTGAAAGAATGATATTGAATAATTATTGATTGTCAACCAGGATTTCCATATCCCAGCTAATTTTATTTAACTCAAACAAGAGGGAATCCTTTAATTGAGTATAACGAAGCATATTTTCGTCTTTTACAGGTTCAACCGGTGGTGCCTTTACCTTTAATGGATCAACAAGGCTGCCGTTTTTACTTACCCTGAAATCCAGATGTGGTCCGGTTGCAATTCCTGTGGATCCTACATAACCGATAACTTGTCCTTGCTTTACTCTTGCACCCGTAGAAATACCCTTGGCATACCCCGAAAGATGCATATAAGTTGTAGTATAAACTGAATTGTGTTTTATTTTTATATAATTACCACCGCCACCTTTTTGATAAGCCTTTTTAATAACCGTTCCATCTCCTATGCTCATTACCGGGGTACCTTTTGGTGCAGCATAATCCACTCCTCTGTGCGGACGTCTTATTCTTAAAACCGGGTGCATTCTGCTGTTTGAATATCTCGAACTGATGCGTGAAAATTTAAGCGGTGCTTTTAAAAATGCTTTTCTTAAACTTGTGCCTTTTTCATCAAAATAATCCAACCGTTCATCCTGGTTAAACAAAAAAGCATAGTTCTCATCGCCATAATGATCAAACTGAACAGCATATATCTCTCCTATTCCTATAGAGACAGAATCAACAAATTGTTCTTCGTAAATAACCCTGAAACGGTCGCCTTTTTGAATTGCAAAAAAATCAATGGTCCAGGCAAAAATATCTGAGAGTTCCAGTGCCAACATTGGATCCTGACCATTATCAACCATAGCATTCCATAACGAACTTTCTACTTCTCCGTGAGCAGTTCGCAACCTTGTTTGAATTTCTTTTTCACCTCTGTATATATTTAAGGTGTCGAACAACTCAAAAACAGTATATTCAACTTCAGAATTTTCGTAAACAAAATAAAGTGGTTCGGCAATAGAATCTTTTGTTGAAAATATTGAAAAATTCTGTCCGCTTTTAATTTTTCGAACATCAAAAACAGATTTTGATTTTCTGGCAATTTTATCGATTGTACCCATGCCGACACCTTTTGAATTTAATATCTGGCTGAGATACTGGTTAGACTTTACTTTTCCGGAATAAACATTAAAAGAATCTATTGGTAATCCATACTTTAAAACAGGTTCTTTTACTGCAACTGAATCCATTTTAATTTCTTCAGTTTTTTTATTCCCTTTATTTTGACAAGAATAAAAATTCATTGTCAAAATTATACCCAACAACACAATAATCAGTCTGTAATTTTTCCACATCATTTTTCCCATTACTCCACAAAAATATAAAAACTAACGAAAGGAGATTACTCTTTCTTATGCACTATTTATTTGTTTTCATTTTTTCAAACAATGACCATCAGTTTTAAAAAATACTCATCAAATGAATCGTTTTAAAGCTTTATTTTTTCAAATCCTTCGCCATATACTCCCATTACGCTACCCATCGAAATAAATGCATCCGGATCGATCTGTTTTATTTTTCTGAAAATTGCACTGGTTTCCCTTTTTCGTACTACCGACATAACAATCTTTGTTTCCTCTTTGGTGTACCAACCCATTCCATCGAGCAAAGTTACTCCCCTTGTTGCTTCTTTATTAATAGATTCAGCTATTTCATTATATTTTTTCGAGATAATAAACATCTGTGCAGAGGCATTTGCCCCACTTAAAAACGAATCGAGGGTATAAGCAACTACCCACATCGAAACATAACCATAAACCAATTTTTCAGGTGATTGAAATACAAAATAAGATGAAGCGATAATTATTACATCGCAGAGCATTATTACTTTCCCCGGACTTACATTGCGGTATTTGTTTACAATCATAGCAAAAATATCGGTGCCTCCCGTACTTCCTCCTCTTGAAAAAACTATACCTAATCCAATACCCCCCATCATTCCTCCAAGAACCGCTGAAAGAAAGGTATCATCTACCAGCGGACTTTTTAATACATTCTGAAAAAGAGCAAAAAATAAGGTGAGCACTGCAATACTGAATATGGTTTTAATCCCTAAACTTGCACCAAGAATTTTTATTGCAATCAGTACCAAAACCACATTGATAACCAAAAATGTAATACTCACCGGAATCTTTGTTGCAAAGAAAACAACAGCAGCAATACCACTTACGCCACCGCCTGTGATTTCAGCCGGGATTATAAATAATACCCAGCCCAGCACAAACATTAGCAAACCAAAGGTAATTATGGAATAATCTTTAATTATACCAAAATTTCTATTTGTTGTGATTAGTTGAATAAAGTGCATCAGAAATCATTTTATTTTTTAGGTTGCAAAAGAAAAAAGTGTAACAATATAAATTTATGAGAGAAATCAGAGAACATTAAAATTACCGTAGATTTAAAATAGGTTTATCTTAAAACACTATTCTTTTTTAATAACCTGTCAACAACAATTTTCATTATTAAAAGTATACTTAAAAACAAAGACACCCGTGCAATATAGTCTCCATATTTTACATAAAATGTCATTTTATTACTGACATTGATATTTCCTTGAATTGAATCTTCAACCCACCAATCAGTAGCTTGTAATATTTCTCCCCGCTGATTAACAAAACAGGAAATCCCGGTGTTCGCAGAACGGGCAATACTCCTTCTGGTTTCAATCGCACGTAAACTTGCAAATGACAGATGTTGATGATAACCCGGAGTATCTTTCCACCAGCCATCGTTGGTAATTATAAAAATTAAATCAGCCCCATTTTTCACATATTCAGTTACATACTCTCCAAAAACAGATTCGTAACATATTACAGGGGCTACAATGGTGCTGTCCATTGAAATAAAATTTGAAGATTCCTGCTGTCTCCCCAAACTATTCGTTGTTCCTCCGATATCAATAACAATATCACCTAAAAATCCTAAATATTTTGCAAATGGCATTTTTTCAACCCCAACTACAAGCTTTGATTTATGATATATTTGTTTCTGCCCGTCATTTCCCAGATAAATGGCAGTATTAAACATATCGTATATCATATTATTTCCTCTTCTGGCTGTAATTGTGGCACTTTCCTTATCAGGATAAACCTTGTATGAACTTACGCCAAATATCATTTCGGTTTTTGGATAAGAATTCAGAAAATATGAAAGCTCTTGCAACATTGGATTATTGTCAAGATTACTTTCATTCCAATAACCCGGATTTTCAAACAATGTTTCCGGTCCAATAACAAAATCGGTTTCTTTGTCGATTTTTTGATTTGTCAAAGAAATGAATGTCTCTAGTTTTTTGTTTTCAGCTGCCAAATCATATTCTTCATTGTAGGGATCTATATTGGGTTGAATAACTACAATATTTTTCGATTCGCCTGTTTCTTCATACGAATAAAACATTTTAAGTGATAAAGAAACCGGTACGATAAGCAGAATTGCAAGGATAAACATTGGTTTAAATGATACAGTAATATGTTCTCCATTCAACCGGTTTTTAACCAGTTTTAAAATCAGGATATTTATTAAAAGTATCCAAACAGAACCGCCAAAAACACCTGAAAATTCGTACCATTGTACCAATTTAATATTATTGGCAAAACCGTTACCAAGTGTAAGCCATGGCCATTCAATATCCCAGTGATAATGTACATATTCATAAGAAATCCAAAAAACGATGAGTGCCAGGTATCCAAGATTGGATTTAAAATTGCGCCGGGCCACATGAACCAGCCAAAACACCATCGACATTACAAAAGAATTGGCTACAATTGCCAACACTGCCCCGGCCAATGTTGCATTAACTATCCACCATGTTGTAATCAGATTCCATAAAAAAAATGAAAGGTAGGCATGCCCCCAAATTGATACACTTCTATATTCACTTTTATTTTCAACAAAATAATTTTCGAGATAAAGCAAAGGAAGAAAAGCTACAAAAAGAATCCATCCGGGAAATTTCAGCCATGCAAGACTAAGTAAAACTCCTGTTAAAACAGAAAGTAAAATCCTTGTACTACGCTTCATTGTTTATATTGATATTGTTGGTTAGGGCAAGCCTTTTATTTTTTCCTTCTCTTTCAAAAGTAAAATCTATTCTACCTAAAACCATTCCTCCCCACGATGCCTGGTTGACAATTACCTGTTTTCCTGCTTTATTTTTTTCAACAATTGGTTCTTCCAGAAAAGAGTGAGTATGACCGCCAATAATTAAATCAGTCAAAGATGTTTCACCGGCGAGAACCATATCACTAACCTTATTACTTTTATATTTTAATCCTAGATGAGACAAACAAACTACCAAATCACATTTTTTGTCATATTTTAAAAACGACTCCATTTTCAGGGCAGTTTGAAGAGGATCGATATATTTTGTATTTCCGAAGTTTTTGTCTCCTACCAAACCTTTTAATTCAATTCCAAGGCCATATACACCGATTTTAATTCCCGACTTTTTAAATATTTTCCATTCCGGAAATTTTTTATTTAATATGGTATCAGAAAAATCGTAGTTGGAACTGATTATTGGAAAACCAGCACTTGGAAGCGAATTAAAAATTCCTTCCAAACCATCATCAAATTCATGATTCCCTATAGTTCCGGCATCATAACCTGCAGCAGTCATTACCTTCAGCATAAGTTCACCTTTGAAATAATTGTAATAAGGAGTGCCCTGAAACATATCTCCGGCATCAAAAAGCAAAGTGTTTGGATTTTCTGTTTTAAATTTTTTAAAAAGTGCCGAAATTCTGGCTAATCCACCTTTCCCATCTGTATATTGATTTCCTCCTGAAAAAGGCTCAATATGACAATGTATATCATTGGTATGCAAGACTGAGATTGTAATATAATCTTCTGATGCCAGTAAACTAACCGGATTTGCACTTAATCCAAGTCCTGCAACACCAATTAATCCGTTTCTTAAAAATCTTCTTCTATTCACTGGTAATCCTCCCATCTAATTTTTCGGTTAAAACCAATTCATTTTTATGCCTTTCCTCAAAGTTTGAAATAATTACATCTCTTATTTTTTTGCTGCTTCCTATCAGTTCTTGACGCTCTGTAAAAACTTTTAAATTATCCCCACCGTTTGCCGAATAATCGTTGGTAACAAGCCAATACATTTTATCAGTATTTAGTTTCTTTCCCCCTACAAATACTTTTTTTGCTTTACCCGAAGAAATTACAAATTTTGCACCGCCTACACTATCACCGCCTTTAGAAGCAACGTAATCAAAAAATTGCTGAAGCTGATTTCCTGATAATTGGATAAAAACCATCTCATTTTCAAAAGGCATCAGTTCAAAAATCTTCCCTACCCTTATTTCTCCCTGAGGCAGAAACGTTCGAATACCACCATAGTTAAAATACGACACCTCAGGTTTGATATTCAAATTCTGTTCGTTTGCATATTTTTCACCTTCCTCAAGGAGCAAATCAGCTAAAATATTTGTCAATCCACTTTCAGGTTTATTTTTAACCAATTCGACCTCGGCATAAGAAATTACTCTATGCATATCTTTTTCAAGAATTTCTTTGTAAGGTAAATACAACTGTACCAACTGGCTATCAAGGACTAAAGTGTCTTTTTTTACTGAAATATTTTCTGAATCAACCCGTTTTGAAACGTAAACAGGTTTGCATGAAAGTATTAATAGCAGATAAGTTATTAACAACAAGTAGCTGAAAGATCGAACCATTTGAGATATTGTATTATCAATTTTACACTTATTTTAGCAATGATTTACATTACAACAAAACAGCTTTCGCATAGTTTATGCACGATTCAAACTTACATATAAAATTAATTTCAAGAATTTTTTTAGCTTTTTTTTTGATTTTAGTTTTATCGTTTCAGCATACCGTTGCTCAAAATAAAGAAGTCGTTGCAAAAAGCGGAGATGGTATCTACTCTGTTTTAAAAAGAAACGGCCTGGATCCAAAACAACATACCGATGCTTTTATTGAATTAAATAAGAATAAACTGGGTAAAAACAATTCATTGTATAAAGGTACAAGCTATAAACTTCCAAATGCCGAAGAAGTTATAGAAAGCCCGGTTTCAAATGCCAAAATTGGCACACATACAAGGCGATATGATATTTTCGGCGAAAAATATGCCGATGTAGAAATTAAAAGCGATGAATTAAAAGGAGCTATATATTACCTGGTTGCCGGTCATGGTGGCCCCGATCCGGGAGCAGTTGGCCGTTACAACGGGCAACAAGTTTGCGAAGATGAATATGCCTATGATGTGACATTGCGTATGGCAAGAAACCTTATTGAAAAAGGCGCCCTGGTTTATATGATTACCAGAGATAAAAATGATGGTATCAGGGATGAAAGCATATTAAAAGCGGATAAAGATGAAGTTTGTCACCCGAACAGAACCATACCTTTAAATCAAATGAAAAGGTTACGCCAAAGGGTTGATGCAACAAATAAATTATACCGGAAAAATCCAAAAGCTTTTCAGCGGGTAATCATTATGCATGTCGACTCAAGAAGCAAGGGTCAAAACATCGATATCTTTTTCTATCATGACCAAAGAAGTAAAACCGGTAAAAAAACCGCACAAATTTTACAAAGAACTTTTCACGACAAATATGCTCAGCACCAACCGGGAAGAGGGTATCACGGAACTGTTTCTGCAAGAAATTTATACGTTTTGAAAAATACATACCCCGTTGGAGTATACATCGAACTCGCTAATATAAATCATAGTCGTGATATTAAGCGGCTAATTATTGCCGATAATCGCCAGGCAGTCGCTAACTGGCTTACTCAAGGTTTGGTTACCGATTTTAAAACCAATAAGTAGAAAAGTAATAACTCTTTAAGCAACTTGCCGGTTTTAATTGTTAAGGTATTATGAGACAAAAGCCCATAATACTGTTTGATGGCATTTGCAATTTATGCAACGGTACTGTTGATTTTCTTTTAAAACATGATTCAAAAAAACAATTTTCATTTGTTTCTCTGCAATCGGAAGAAGGGAAAAAAATACTTAAAAGATTAAAAGTACCCGGGAATATTGATTCCGTTATATTTATAAAATCAGATATTGTTTTTTTCGAATCAGATGCAATTTTGGAAATATCAAAACTTTTAGGTTTCCCATGGAATATGGCTTTGGCTGGAAAAATTCTACCCAAAAAAGTTCGAAACAAAATTTATGCATTCATTTCTAAAAACAGATATCGCTGGTTTGGTAAGAGAAACACATGCCGGGTAATTCCTGTAAATGGTAATTTTGAATAGTCTGACAAATATCACACTCTGGTTAAAACATTAACAATTCACTAACATTTTAGGATTAAAAATTCATTAGTTTTGCATTTTACCTAAACAAAAATTAAACAAACTGAGTATAATACGGAAAAGCAATTTCAGTATTTGCCAGAAGACAAAACCATGGAAGACGAAGAAAGGACAAAACGAATTTTAATCTATTTTTTATTTTTCCTGATATTTTTATTTCTGGTCCTCTATTTTGGACAACAGTTATTTTTTGAATAATAAGATTCGAAAAAGTACTTTATGCTAAATCCAAATCTCCCGTTTCAAAGTCTTTAAAAAGTTTCGATAGGTAACTGAGCCAAGATGTTAACATTTTTATGGCCTGTGTGGTTTCTTCCGAAATTTCCTTTTTCTGAATTTTCAACATTAAATATCCATAAACTGCATCCAGGCTGGTTTGAATATCGTTTTTGACCTCGTTGCCTTTTAAATTCAATTCAGAAATCAGTCCTGACACAGTTCTGAATTCAGTCACATATCCTGCATCTACTTTATCATTAACAAGTTTAAGATGAAATTCATTAAGGTCGTTTATCAGGTTAGTTAAAAACTGGAAATGCCCTTTTTCCCTGATTCCTTCCTTTTCCATCATACTTACAAGGTTTTTATACCATTCTGCCACTTCCTCTTTAGTTTTTTCCTCAACCTGATATTTTGAAACCAAGTGTGTTTCAATATCTGTCATATCCAGTTTAAACGCTCTAATTAAATCTTCTATCTGGTATAAATAAAGGATGTATTCTGCAATGTTTTCTTTTCTTTTCTGTTTTGCTGCCAGCATAAAATGAATTTTTAGTTTTATTTAATTTCCAATAAACAGGATTTACACATCAAAGAAGTCGTCCAATTCCCTTCTGTCTTTTTTAGTTGGTCTGCCTGTTCCCCTGTCGCGCGAGATCCAGCGCATATTCTTTTGCATTTCCAGAATTTCAAGTTCTTCTGGTGGAGTAATATCTTCAACAAAATTTATTGCAAGTTTTGCTGACATTCTTTTTCCTGCGATATCGAGCACTTTATAACTCCTTACCAAAGGAGTTTTTTTTACTTTCACTACTTCCCCAACATGGATAGATCTTGATGGCTTTACAGGCAAATCTTCAATTGAAACATGACCTTTTTTGCATGCTTCTGTAGCCTGACTGCGTGTTTTAAAGATACGCACAGCCCAAAGCCATTTATCTATTCGAATATCGTTCGGCACGGACTTATTTTTTGTTGAAATAATTCATTGTACGATCTACTCCAATTGTTCCAAAGCTTTTTATGATATCGATACCGGTATCAATTTTAAATGGCAGTTCTTTTTCCTCATCTTTACTCCACTCACTTAGTACATAGTTTACCTGGCGCCCTTTGTGAAAATCGTCTCCAATGCCAAACCGTAACCTGGCATAGTCGTTTCGCCCTAACACCTGGTTAATATTTTCCAATCCATTATGACCTCCGGCACCACCTTTAGCCCTTAACCTTAAAGTTCCAAACGGAAGAGCCAAATCATCGACCACAACGAGTAGATTTGAGATATCGATTTTTTCTTTTTGTAACCAATACGAAACCGCTCTCCCACTTAAATTCATGTAAGTTGTGGGTTTTAATAAAATAAATTTACGGGCTTTATATTTATACTCGGCTACGAATCCATAACGCTTATCATTAAAACTAATATTGGATGCTCCAGCCAGAGCATCCAATATTTGAAAGCCAATATTATGGCGAGTATTTTTGTATTCTGCCCCTATATTACCAAGACCGGCAATTAAATATTTCATCTGTTAAATTTATTTAAGATGAACAAAAGCCTGAAGCCAGAAAGGGTATTTGTCCTGACCAACAGGACTCAATTTACAGAATTTATTTCTAAGTTTATTCTTCTGAAGTTTCCTCAGTTGCAGTTTCTTCTCCTCCTTCTTCTTCTCCTTCTTCCATTTCATCACCTGCGGCAGACCTTGCAGCCCTGGTAATTTGAACACCAACAACAACATTAGATTTTTCATCAAGGAATTCAATATTATCGTGAGACAAGTCAGCAACTTTAACACTCATTCCGATTTTTAATTTTGTAACATCAATTTCAATCGAATCCGGGATATCTTTCGCAAATGCTTTAACTCTCAGGCGACGCAAGTTGGTTTTAAGTTTACCACCGGCTTTAATACCTTCTGCCAAACCTTTTATTGCAATAGGCACATCAATTTTTATCTTTTTATCATCCTGAATTCTTAAGAAATCGATATGAAAAATGGTTTCATCTACCGGATGCCACTGTACATCCTGCATAATCGATGGGTAAACTGTACCATCAATTTCAAGATCGATTAAATAGACATTGGGAGTATAAACCAACTTTCTTAATTCGCCAAATGGCACTGAAAAATGAATCGGCTCATCCATTCCGTACAATACTGCAGGAACAATCTCCTGTGCACGAAGCAATTTCGACTCTTTTTTACCAAGGGATTCTCTTTTGTTCCCTTTCACTACTACTGTTTTCATTTGTAATTTTTTACATTAATAATTATGGTACTCAGTCCTTCCCGATAAATCGGGACAAACAGCATGCATAATGTTTAAATGCTTGCCTGCGGAAAAAGCGGTGCAAATATATAAATTACTTGTAATATAGCGAACTAATCGACTGATTTTTATAGACTCTTTTAATTGCCTGTGCAAAAGCATCGGCAACTGTAATAAATTTTATCTTGGTAGTATTTAAATTATTGTGTTGAATTGAGTTGGTAAAATATACTTCTTCCAGTTCAGAGTTTTCTATTCTTTCAATTGCCGGCCCTGACAAAACACCATGAGCAGCAAAAGCTCTTACACTGTTTGCTCCTACTTTTTTCATCAGGTTAGCAGCTTTGGTAATTGTTCCTGCTGTATCAATTAAGTCATCCACTATTATTACATCTTTTCCCGCAACATCTCCAATAACAGTCATACTTCCCACTTCGTTTGCTCTCGACCTTGTTTTATGACAAATTACCATATCCGTTTCCAACATTTTAGCATAGGTATTGGCTCGTTTTGTTCCACCAACATCCGGTGATGCAATAACAAGATTTTCCAGCCCCATTTCTTCGATAAAAGGGACAAACAGTGTTGAAGCATAAAGGTGATCAACCGGCACATCAAAAAATCCTTGTATCTGGTCTGCGTGAAGGTCCATTGTTATTATTCTGTCGACACCGGCTGCAGATAAAATATCAGCTACAAGTTTTGCTCCAATTGAAACGCGGGGTTTATCTTTTCTGTCCTGACGTGCATAACCAAAATACGGGATCACAGCAATTACTTTATACGCACTTGCACGTTTTGCAGCATCTATCATCAAAAGAAGCTCCAGCAAATTGTCTGCCGGTGGTGGCGTTGATTGTACAATAAATACATGAGAACCACGAATCGTTTCTTCATAACATGGTTCAAACTCACCATCTGCAAAAACCGGACACGATGACTTACCCACATCCACATTTAAACTATCGCAAATTTTTTCAGTTAAGTATTGACTTGCTCTGCAACCAAAGATTTTTAATGATTTTTGCTGCCCCATTTTAAATTGATTTTTTAAAAATTCCCCTGACAAAGGTAACAACTTTAACCAGTATTTTTGACTTTAAAATTTTCCTTTCTGAGGATATTCTTCTTGCTACAATATTTATTCAGTAATATTTATTTGTTCAATAAACTCTAAAATTTCTTTTGTACCCTTGCCGGTTTCTGCTGAAGAAATATAATAACCCGGCATTGTTTCCCAGGTTTCAAACATTTTTTCTTCATAGCGTTTTAAATTTTTCTCCAGTTCACCTGGTTTTAACTTATCAACTTTTGTAAATATTATTGTAAATGGAATTTCACTGATTCCTAACCATTCCATAAAATCGAGATCCTGTTTTTGGGGTTCATGTCTCGAATCGACAAGTACAAACAAACAGTACAGATTTTCGCGTTGCAATATGTACCTTTTGATAAATTGTTCCCACTTTACCCGTTCTTTTTTTGGTGCCGAGGCATACCCATAACCGGGCAGATCTACAAGATACCATTCATTATTAATAAGAAAGTGGTTTATCAATTGTGTTTTCCCCGGTTTGCCTGACGTCTTGGCTAACGATTTTTTATTTGTCAACCGGTTAATTAAGGAAGACTTTCCTACATTCGAGCGTCCAATAAATGCATATTCCGGCAGATCAGGTGAGGGACACTTATTAACATCCGTGTTGCTAACAACAAAACGAGCTTCTTTAATTTCCATCCGGGAAAAATATATAATGATTTGTGCTGCTTAAGTTAGAAAAAAACCCTTAGTTTTTTATGATTCAGGGAACATAAACTTCAAGCAATTTTACTTTACCATTTAATGGTTTTAGTTTGATTATTTCCAAACTTGCAGGAACCAAAATAGTTTCACCTTTTGACACGCTTTCATTACCCTCTTCTGTAATTATCTCAAAATCACCTTCTAGATTTATATAAATTACAAACGAATCATTCAGAGAATAATCCTTTTCCACCGGCTGATCGAATTCCAGAATATTGGTAGTAAAATACTGACAGCTGACAATTTCTGATGACCTGTTTACTTCTGTTGAATACCTGGTTTTATAATCATCCAGATACGAAAAATCAATTGCATCCAGCGCCAATTCGGTATGTAGTTCACGCTCGTTTCCTTGGTCATCTTTTCGGTTATAGTCAAAAATACGATAAGTTACATCCGAGGTTTGCTGAATTTCTGCTACCATCGAACCCTTGCCAATTGCATGAACCCGGCCGGCTGGAATAAAAAATACATCGCCAACTTTTGCCTCGTCGTATTTTAAAAGCTCGGTAAGTTTTCCTTTGTTTAGATATTCCAGGTATTTTTCTTTATCTACCGGTTGGTTAAAGCCAGAGTTAATTAGTGCTCCATAGCTTGCATCCAAAACGTACCACATTTCAGTTTTCCCAAAAGCATTGTGTCTTTCCTTAGAAAGTTCATCATTTGGGTGAACCTGAATTGAAAGATCGTCTTGTGCATCAATAAATTTTATCAATAAGGGAAATTCAAGGCCAAACTTTTCGTAAACCTTGTCGCCTACCAAATCACCCATATAAATTTCGATGACTTCGCTTAAATTGTTTCCTTTCAAAAATCCATTGCTTACCACCGATATATTTCCTTCAACACCTGAAATCTCCCAGCTCTCACCACAATTATTTGTATTATACTTCTTGTTTAATAATTCTTTTAACCGGTTTCCACCCCAAATTTTTTCAAGGCAAATTGTTTCAAACTTTAAAGGATATAAGCCACTCATAATTTATTATTGACTATTTGTTATTGATTATTTTCTAACTCCCAAATTCGTACTTCAAACTTCATACTTCGTATTTTCCTAAAACTCAAAATCCACAGCTGCACGTTCGCAGGTTATTTCACCAACACGGGCAACAACCTTTTGATGCTCAGGATGAATACGGTATTTATCCAAATCTTCTATTGATTCGAAATGTGAAATTAAAGCAATATCATAGCTTTTGGCATTCAATTCATAATTCACTCCAACTTCAATATATTTTACCTCTTCGATTTTGTCTTCTAATGCTTCCAAAAGCGATTTCATTTCAGCTATAATAGCAGGTTTTTCATTTTCGGAATATTCCTTAAGCTTAAAAAGAACAACATGATTTATCATAATAAAATGTTTTTTTTGTATCTTTTATCTTGATATTTTAACAGCGTAAAATTAACGTTTTCTGACTTGTTTAATTAAGTATTCAATCCGAAAACCTGAAATTTAACCATTAATTTGACAGAATATGCTTGTAATTGGAGTTGCCGGTGGAACGGGGTCCGGAAAAACTACAGTAGTTCGGAAAATTCAGCAGCAGTTTCCTAAGGGCGAAGTTAACATACTTTCGCATGATTCTTATTATTTCGACAACAAAGATTTAAGTCTGGAGGAACGCAGAAAAAAGAATTTTGATCATCCTGATTCTATAGAATTTGAATTGATGATTGACCATATAAAAAAATTAAAGCAAGGTTCATCAATACAAGAACCTGTGTATTCCTTTATCACCTGTACCCGTCAGGAAGAAACAAAAAGAATAGAACCACGTGAAGTGTTAATAATTGAAGGGATTTTGTGTCTCACTCACCCCGAACTAAGAAAACTCATGGATATCAAAGTTTTTGTGGATTGCGATTCCGATATTCGACTTTCGAGAGTAATTGCGCGCGATATGCAGGAGCGTGGACGGGATGTAAATGAAGTTCTGAATCGTTATGAAAAAACAGTCCGCCCAAGTCATATTCAGTTTATTGAACCTACTAAACGTTTTGCAGATATTATTATTCCCCAGGGAGGAAAAAATAAAATTGCTATTGAAATATTAACAAATCACATTAATCATACTCTCAAATAAACAAATCATGCTCGAAGATCTAAATCTTGAAGAAATACTTTTTATCGATATTGAAACTGTTTCTCTTGTCAATGAATTTTCTCAACTAAATACGGAATGGCAAAAACTTTGGGAAAAGAAAATGAAGTTTCAGGTTAACGAAGAAGAAAATGCTGAAGCATTATATGAAAGAGCCGGAATTTATTCTGAATTTGGCAAGATTATTTGTATATCTGCCGGATACATCTCTCAGAAAAAAGGAGAATACTTTTTCAGGGTAAAATCTTTTTATAACGAAAACGAAAAAGAATTGATAAACGATTTTTTTAACGCTCTTCATAAATTTACTTATACCGGGAAAAAACGACTTTGTGCCCACAACGGACAGGAATTTGACTACCCGTATATTGCCAGAAGAGCTTTGGTAAACAGATTAAAACTTCCTAAAATACTTGATATAGCAGGGCAAAAACCCTGGGAAACCAAAGAGTTTCTGCTGGACACACTTCAATTATGGAAATTTGGAGACTACAAACACTACACTTCGCTTTCGCTGCTTTGCGCATTATTTGACATTCCTACCCCAAAAGATGATATCGATGGAAGCCAGGTTGGAAAAGTTTACTGGGAAGACAAAGACATTGACCGAATTATCAGATACTGTGAAAAAGATACGCTTGCAGTTGCAAATTTATTGTTAAGGTATAAAGGCGAAGAAATCATTCCGGAAGAAAATATGAAAGTTGTATAATCAAACCATACGATTTTTACTTCATCATCCTGTCCATATCGCGCCTGGCATCTTTTAACTTTAAAGACTCGCGTTTGTCATATGTTTTCTTACCCCGCGCCAGGGCGATCTCAAGTTTTGCCAGACCACGTTCGTTGATGAACATTTTTACGCAAACAATGGTAAGCCCCGACTCCTTTACTTTTTTTTCGAGTTTAAACAGCTCTTTTCTATTTAATAACAGTTTTCTGTCTCGCCGTGCTTCATGATTGTTGTGTGTACCAAAATCATACTCCGATATGTGCATATTTTTGGCATAAAGTTCTCCATTAACAAACTGGCAATAAGACTCCGACAAGTTTACTTTACCTGCCCGAATAGACTTAATCTCTGTTCCAACAAGTTTTATTCCTGCTACAAATCTTTCTATCAATTCGTATTCGAAAGTAACTTTGCGGTTTTTAATTTTTATGTCTGATGTACGATGTGCCATTAATCCAAAGCCAATAATAATTTTGCAGTTGTAAAACTAAACAAACCAAATACAATCCAGTTTGTGATCATAATTTTAAAAGTAATATTGTCGTGTTTATCTGCAGGAAATTCCAGATACTTTTTACTACCCAGCCAGAAAATATAGAAACCATACAAACCGGCAAAATCAAGGAATTTAAAAAAAGGAAGAAAATTTGTCAGAACTGAAATTACCAAATAAGGTATCATGGAATAAACTGCCAGGATTTGAAAATTTTCTTCATTTTGTTTTAAGCCAAAACGATCCAGTATTTTGTTGGTTCCGAAAATTCCACCATAATATAAGACACCTACCAAAATTAACTCGCGCATCACCCAGAGCATTCCCAACCATAGTCGAAAGTAGTCGCTTCTGAAAAACTCTCCTAAAAACATAGCAACCGCTCCTGTGATGGCAAGTGGAAATAAAATTTTCTTGTTTAGGGCCTTAGCTCTTTCCTTTTCTAAAGAAATAGAATCCCAAAACGTTTGTGGCTCAAGCACCAAAGCACGGGCAATATAATATATATCCTGAAATAGTTCTTTCATATACTAAAGAATACGAGCGCAAAAGTACATTTATTTTAGATTTGAAAAGAAATCGAATGGTTTATCTTAAATGCAGAGTCTTGCCTGAGTAAATTATTCACGTGATGTGCATTCTTAAATTTTACAGAATCTCTAACCCTCTGTCTGTCGGCATCTCCCTTTCAAAAGCGAGAACATTCTTAACATTTTCAAAAAAAACACTGAGTGGAAAAATAAACAAATGACCAACAACCAACAACCAGGAACAAAAAAACTACTTATTCTCCTTCTTTTTTTCTGAAAGCAAATTTTGAAGTGCAAACATCTCATCGCGTAGACGTGCAGCCTCTATAAAATCCAAATCTTTGGCTGCAGCTTTCATTTGTTTTTTTGTTTTTTCAATGGTTTTCTCCAGACCGGTAACACTCATATACTGAATAACAGGGTCTGCTGCAACATCCGGTGAAGCACCACCACCTTCATATTCCGGCTGTTTATCACTTCTGTACTGGTAACCAATAATTTCACGAGTTGGTTTGATTATTTGAGTTGGAGTGATGTTATTTTCTTCGTTGTATTTTAATTGCTTTTCCCTACGATAATTGGTAGAGTCAATGGTTTTTTGCATCGAATTTGTAATCTTGTCTGCATACATTATCACTGTTCCGTTAACATTTCGGGCAGCACGCCCGGCAGTTTGGGTCAATGATCTTTCCGAGCGCAAAAATCCTTCTTTATCTGCATCTAAAATGGCCACTAACGAAACTTCAGGCAAATCCAAACCTTCACGTAAAAGATTGATTCCCACCAAAACATCAAATTCACCTTTTCTCAATTGTTCCATTATTTCAACACGTTCCATTGTGTCCACATCAGAATGAATATAGCGGGTTTTTACACCCATATTGCTCAAGTATTTCGACAATTCTTCTGCCATTCTTTTTGTCAGTGTAGTAACTAAAACTCGTTCTTTATTTTCAATTCTGATGTTTATTTCGTGCATCAAATCATCAATCTGATTTGTACTTGGCCGCACAACAATCAGCGGATCCAACAAACCGGTTGGCCTGATTATTTGTTCCACTACTACTCCTTCACATTTTTCCAATTCATAATCCGCCGGTGTGGCACTTACATAAACAGTCTGGCCAACAACGCTTTCGAACTCTTCAAATTTTAACGGGCGGTTATCGATAGCTGCCGGCAGTCTAAAACCATATTCCACAAGGTTTAGTTTTCGGGAGTTATCTCCTCCATACATGGCTCGGATTTGAGAAACTGTTACATGACTTTCATCTACCACACAAAGAAAATCATCCGGAAAATAGTCAAGTAAACAGAATGGACGGGTGCCGGGTTTTCTTCCATCAAAATAACGAGAGTAATTTTCAATTCCCGGACAATAACCCAATTCACGCATCATTTCCAGATCGTATTCTACCCGCTCCAAAATTCGTTTTGCTTCCAGTGGTTTTCCTATTTCTTTAAAATAATCAACCTGTGCCACCAAATCATCCTGAATATTTCGAATTGCCGAATTCATTCTTGCTTTGGTGGTTACAAAAATATTTGCCGGATAAATTACGGCTTCATCCATTTCCCGCAAAGTTTGCCCTGAGATTGGGTCAAATGCATAAATCTCTTCCACTTCATCACCAAAAAATACAATTCTTACTGCTTCGTCAGCATAAGCCAGAAATATGTCAACCGTATCGCCTTTTACCCTGAAATTACCTCGCTGGAAATCTACTTCACTTCTGGAATATAAAGCATCAACAAGTTTTCGTAACATCGCATTTCGTGAAATAATTTCACCCACTTTAACCACAGTAACATTGGCATGAAAATCTTCAGGATTACCGATACCGTATAAACATGAAACCGATGAAACAACAATCACATCCCGTCTCCCGGAAAGTAAAGCAGAGGTCGCGCTCAAGCGTAATTTTTCAATATCCTGGTTTATTGAAAGGTCTTTTTCAATATATGTGTCTGTGGTTGGCAAATAAGCTTCAGGTTGATAATAATCATAATACGAAACAAAATATTCCACAGCATTTTCAGGAAAAAACTGTTTCATTTCGCTATACAACTGGGCTGCCAATGTTTTGTTATGACTTAAAACCAGAGTTGGCAATTCTACTTTTTCGATAACATTTGCCATTGTAAATGTTTTGCCCGAACCTGTAACACCAAGCAAGGTTTGAAACTGGTCGCCACGTTTTATTCCCTCTGCCAATTGCCTTATTGCATCGGGCTGATCGCCTGTTGGCTTATAATCTGAAACAACTTTAAACTTCATACGTATCAAAACTACTTAAGTGAAACGGAAAATAAAATACAGTGAGCTAGCGCTTCATTCGGAAATACACCGGAAAATGGTCGCTTATTCCACCATAATAATTTGGGCCACCGTAAGTACGGTTAGGTGAAATTTCGCCATCGTTGTTTTTGTATTCCATCCACTCTTCACTAAAAATATGTCCTTTTTTATCTTCAACCTGAAATCCTTTTTTGTCTAACAATCCCTCGGAAACCACTATATTGTCCAGCATATTCCAGTTTCCACGATAATTGTAGGAACCAATTCCGTTTAAATGATCGGGATACATCAGATTTAAAAGATCTTCATTATCTGTCAATGGATTTTTTGCAAATAACTCAATATCCAGACTTTTATTTGAAGGTTCGTCATTCATATCTCCCATCACTAAAATATGAGCTTTTGGATTGGCTTTAGTAACTGAATCGATATGGGTTTTGAGTATTTGTGCGACCTCGACTCTTTTAGGTTCGGTTTTTTCAACTCCACCTATTCTTGAAGGCCAGTGATTGACGTAAATATGAAACTCTTCCCGATTGTTGGTTTTCCCCTTTACATATAAAATATCCCGGGTAACATAATCCGGTTCATCTTTAAACGATACCTTTATTGCATGACTTTCAGTCACAGTAAATTCTTTCGGCCGATAAATAAATGCACAATCAATCCCTCTGAAATCAGGGCTTTCAAAATGTTCAATTTCATAATTCCCTTCTGTAAGTTTTCCTGTAACAACTAAATCTTCCAAAACTTTACGATTCTCAACCTCGCAAAGTCCAACTATTTCCGGTAATTCGTATTGATTAACCGAGCTAATTACTTTTGAAATATCGTCAAGCTTTTTTTGATATCTTTCAAATGTCCATTTTTTAGTTCCTTCCGGGGTAAACTCACCATCTTGTTTTCCCTCTTCATTCTCAAGGTCAAACAGATTCTCCACATTGTAGAAAAGAACAGTAATATTTCTTTTTTCGTTATAACCTTTATTTGTAAAAAAGCTGGCAACCGCACTTCCCAGAAGGGTTATCAGCAAAATTACCAAAGTTAAAACTATAGCCCTCTTCTTTTTCATATCGTAATTTTTTAGATTTCCTGACCCACTGTAACATCATAATAATCTGTAACCAAAGTAGCCATCATCCCGGCACTTTGCGCCGCTTGAATTCCTAGTTCTGCATCCTCAAAAACCTCACAAACTGAAGGTTCAACACCCAATAATTCTGCACATTTTAAAAATGTATCAGGGAAAGGTTTTGGGCGTTCTACATCATCTATCGATACCAAAATATCAAAATATTTATCAAATCCCAGAATCTTCATTGTTTTCCAAGCCAGTCTTGTATACCCCCCAGTTCCAACAGCCATCGGTAATACTCCATGATATTTTTTTACCAGCTCAACAACCGGTTCAATGGGTTTCATTTTGTGCATTATTTTTTCGTATTCCATTTCTTTCAAATGGCCAATTTTTTCAGCATCCATATTGGTGCCAAACCATTCGTTTAATTTTTCGATGGTACCAATTGCCGGAACGCCAGCTAACCTGGCAAACAATTCAGGGGTAAACTCAATGCCATAATCGATGACAATATTTTTAAAGGCCCAGAAATGAACCGGCATTGTATTCGCCAGCGTTCCATCCAAATCAAATATCAAGGCTTTTGCCTTACTATTAATTTTAAGTTCTTTCACTTTATAATCGATTTTAAAAATCAAAATTAACTTTTTTACAGGCTACCAAAAATTATATTTTAACAAGCACAAAAAATTGCCTACTTTGTTCACATTAAAACAATACAATGAACGATACATTTTTATATACAATTCCTCAATGGATAATATTTTCTGCAGTTTTTGTTTCGGTTTACGGCTGGGTTGAAAAGAAAAAGGTATTTAGAATAATAGGCAGCAGCTTGTTTATAATTCTGGGAGTATTTGCCATTTTTATCTTATTGGGAGATTATCTGGCCGGAGCAGAATTTCTGACACCTGATGAAATTACGGACCAGGAAATATACGAGGATACAATAGAAGATATTCCATTTCAGGCTAAATTGCTTCCGGCATATATAAGTTTTGTTTTATCTGCAGTTCTGGCAATTCCTGCTGTAATTCTTGATTCCTTAAACAAAAAGAGATACAAGCTATTTGTTATTCTGGCAGGACTGGTTTCATTGTTTGGCTTTTTTATAATTGTGGGCGTGTTGCAACATTTATAGTTTTCGAAATTTTTCAAACTAAATCAACAATCTAAAAAAAGGCCGTTTTCTTCAACACATTATTAGCTAATTATAAAGAATATAAACAAATTATCACCAATCTGATCGTTTGTATTTTGTTGTTTTTTATATTGCAGACGATAAGTAATTTTAAACTTTAAAAACCATTTTGCATGAATCCACAGGCTGAAGAACTCAACAAAATTATTCAGGAAAAAAGCAGTGTAGTTTACGAACTTTTATCGGAAAGAGGTAAGGAAATTTTCTTCCCTAAAAAAGGAATTTTAGGACAAACAGCCGAGGCTAAAGGCACTAAAATTAATGCTACTATAGGAGCTGCAATTGAAGACGATGGTTCTCCAATGAGATTAGAAGCGATTGCATCTAAAATTAATCTTGATCCATCCAGGGTATTTCCATATGCTCCGAGTTTTGGAAGACCTGATATCAGAGCCAAATGGAAAAGTATGATTTATGAAAAAAATCCGTCACTGGCAAAAGTTGAACTGAGTTTACCTGTGGTAACCAATGCACTTACTCATGGAATCAGCATGGCTGGTTACATGTTCCTTAACAAAGGTGATGAAGTAATTGTGCCTGATCTTTTCTGGGGAAATTACAATCTGACACTGGCCAATGCTTACGGGGCAAAACTGGTAAAATTTAATTTATTTAAAAATGGAGCCTTCGATTTGGAATCCTTTGAAGCAAAAATCAATGAAGGCGGGGTTGGGAAAAAAGTTTTGATATTGAATTTCCCAAATAATCCATCGGGTTATACTCCTAAGGAAAAGGAACAGGATGCAATAGTTGAGATTGTAAAAGCAGCTGCTGAAAAAGGGAATAAAATTGTAACAATTACTGATGATGCATATTTCGGTCTGGGTTATGAAAAAGGCATTGCAAAAGAAAGTATTTTTACTCCATTATGTCAGTTGCACGAAAATGTTGTTGCTGTAAAAGTTGACGGTGCGACTAAAGAGGATTATGTCTGGGGATTCAGAGTAGGTTTTGTAACTTATGGAACCAAAGGTGGCGATGCAGAACTTTACAGCGCTTTGGAATCAAAAACTGCGGGTGCCATTCGCGGAAATATTTCAAACGCTGCAAACATCTCACAATCTTTACTTTTCGAAGCATTTAGCAGTCCTGAATACACCGATCAAAAAGAGGCCAAATACGACATCATGAAAAAAAGATATGATGCCGTTAAAAAAGCACTTTCAAATGAAAAGTATAAAGAATTTTTTACAGCTATTCCATTTAATTCAGGATACTTCATGTGTGTTAAACTTGAAGAAGGTCTACAGGGAGATCCAATCAGAAAAATATTAATTGAAAAATATGGAATCGGATTAATTGCATTGGGCAATGTTTTACGAGTTGCTTACTCAGCAGTTGCAGCTGATGATGTGGAAGAAATGTTTGAAGGAATTTATAAAGCCTGTAAAGATTTTTCTGCGTAAAAGAATTTGAAATTTATTTGAAATCAAAAACCGCTTCAGTTATTGGAGCGGTTTTTTACCTTTTAAAATTGGCATAATTGATATGACTTACATTGTCTTTTAAGGCGGTGTAAAAAATCAAGCCAATTAATTAGAATAAGTGCAACAATCATTAAACCGACAGAAAAAAAGGTTGTTGTAAGATTAGAATATAAAGCTGTAAAAAGTTAAGTTGAACATTAACATTAAATTTGAGAATAAATCTATATCATGACTCTCCCTCCTCTCCCTCTCTGCGCGTAGAGAGGGACGATAATGTTGCAGACATTATCAGGGTGAGTAATTCATATTAGAATGAAAACTAATTAATACAATTATTACTTATTGGCATTCAACTATTTACAGATGGCATTATCAGTAACTACAAACAATTTTAACAAACAACTATGAAATACAATTTTGAAGCCGTCATTTTTGACATGGACGGTGTTATTACCAAAACTGCACTTACTCATGCTGCTGCGTGGAAAAAAATGTTCGATGAATATCTCAGAAAACGAGAAAAAGAACATGAAGAAAAATTTGTAGAATTTACTCATGCCCGAGACTATTTACCCTATGTAGACGGCAAACCAAGATACAAAGGAGTACAATCATTTTTAGAGTCGAGAGGTATTAATATTCCTTTTGGAGATCCATCGGATAAACCGGGAATGGAGACGATTTGCGGATTAGGGAATCGCAAAAATGAAGCTTTTAACGAGGTACTTGAACAGGAAGGAGTAGAAGTTTATCCATCAACACTTGCTTTGTTAAATGAATTAAAAAAGGCTGGTATAAAACTTGGTGTTGCATCATCGAGCAAAAATTGCAAGCCAGTGCTTGAAAAAGTCAACTTGTTGAATATTTTTAAAGCCAGGGTGGATGGTATTGTTTCTGCTGAAATGGGATTACATGGAAAACCGGAACCTGATATTTTTACTACTGCATGCGATATTGTTAATGCTGATTATTCAAAATCAATTGTGGTTGAAGACGCTGTTTCAGGAGTTCAGGCCGGTGTAAAAGGAAATTTTGGATTAACAATTGGGATTGCCCGTGAAAATAACATTCAGGAATTAAAAGAAGCAGGAGCTCATATTGTGGTTGAAGATTTGGAAGAAATTGGGGGACTTGAAGGATTAAATAAGGTTTTTGCAAAATTCAACAGAAATTGAATCGTTTTAATAAATCTCTTTCGTAAGTCTCTCGGTAACCGTCATATAATAACGGGCAAAATTTTCATCCTCCATATATCCCTCAAGCTGCTTTTTCCATGAATCAGCCTTATCACTTAATTCTACAATACTTTTCTTTGCATTTGCATCATCAGGATTTTCCCGTTGAGCTTTTATCGCAGGAATAAAATCGTCCATCCATTTTTCATATTGCTGCATAAATTGTAGCTGCTGTTTTGATAATTTAAATTCCTTTTTATCATTTAAAACTGTCGCGGAAAGTTTTTCACCTGCAACAACAGTTGTTCCAACTGCCAATCCCAGCTTTGCCAGAAATTTTCTCCTTGATTCTTCATAGTTATTCATACTTCCATACTTTAATCAGTCCTTTTTTAGGAACAACAAGAAAAGTTTAAAGTTTATTGTGAAACTGATAAATAAGCCGAAATTAATACAAGTATTTGATGCAGAACAATTACAGTGACACAAAAAAAGCTCCTCCATTACAGAGAAGCTTTTTGTCATAATGTATTTTTTCTTCCGACTTCGGTCTTCTGACTTCCGTCTTCGGTCTTTCTTACTTTACTTCTTCGAAGTCAACGTCAGTTACTTCACCATCATCTTTTGGCTGACCTTGCTGAGCACCTGCATTTGTATCTGCCTGTGGTCCTCCCTGAGCTCCGGCTTGTTCACCACCCTGAGTTTGTGAAGCGTTATACATTTCCTGAGAAGCAGCCTGGAAAACTGTATTTAACTCATTCATTGCAGCATCAATCGCAGCGATATCTTTGCTTGCATGAGCCTCTTTTAATTTTTTCAATGCGTCTTCAATTGGCTGTTTTTTATCCGCAGGAAATTTATCACCAAACTCTTTCATTTGCTTTTCTGTTTGGAAAATCAAACTATCAGCCTGGTTAATTTTGTCAGCTGTTTCTTTAGCATTTTTGTCAGCTTCAGCATTTGCTTCAGCTTCAGCTTTCATTTTGTTGATTTCCTCATCACTCAAACCTGAAGATGCTTCAATACGTATTGATTGTGATTTACCTGTTGCTTTATCTTTTGCATGAACATGTAAAATACCATTAGCATCGATATCAAAAGCTACTTCGATTTGAGGTACACCACGTGGTGCAGGTGGTAGACCATCCAGGTGGAATTTACCAATTGTTTTGTTACCGGCTGCCATCGGACGCTCACCCTGTAATACATGAATTTCAACAGAAGGCTGATTATCTGCCGCAGTGGTAAATGTCTCCGATTTTTTAGTTGGGATTGTGGTGTTTGCTTCAATCAGTTTTGTCATAACACCACCCATGGTTTCAATACCCAACGAAAGCGGAGTAACATCCAACAACAATACATCTTTTACTTCACCAGTTAATACACCACCTTGAATAGCAGCACCAACTGCCACAACTTCGTCAGGGTTTACCCCTTTTGAAGGAGCTTTACCAAAGAAAGCCTGTACTTTTTCCTGAACTGCAGGTATACGGGTTGAACCTCCAACCAATATTACCTCATCGATTTCGCTTGCTGTTACCCCTGCATTTTGAAGGGCTTTTTTACAAGGCTCAATGGTTGCGTTAATTAAGGTATCTGCCAATTGCTCAAACTTAGCTTTTGTTAAAGTGCGAACAAGGTGTTTTGGTATACCGTCAACCGGCATAATATATGGCAAGTTAATCTCGGTTTGAGATGAACTTGAAAGCTCGATTTTTGCTTTTTCAGCAGCTTCTTTCAAACGTTGAAGCGCCATCGGATCTTTTTTCAGATCAACATTTTCATCTTTTTTAAACTCATCAGCCAACCAATCGATGATTACCTGGTCAAAGTCGTCACCACCAAGGTGAGTATCACCATCAGTAGATTTTACTTCAAATACACCGTCACCCAACTCAAGAATTGAAATATCGAATGTACCACCTCCAAGGTCGAACACTGCAATTTTCATGTCCTTGTTCATCTTGTCCATACCATAGGCAAGAGAAGCAGCTGTTGGCTCGTTGATAATTCTTTTTACAGTTAAACCTGCAATTTCGCCCGCCTCTTTTGTTGCCTGACGTTGTGAATCGCTAAAGTATGCAGGCACGGTAATTACCGCTTCTGTTACTTCCTGTCCAAGATAATCCTCAGCAGTTTTTTTCATTTTCTGAAGAACCATTGCTGAAATTTCCTGTGGAGAATATTTGCGATCGTCAATCTGTACACGCGGAGTATTGTTGTCTCCTTTTACCACTTTATAAGGTACACGCGAAACTTCTTTGTTTACTCTATCGAAAGTTTCACCCATAAAACGTTTAATCGAATAAATCGTTTTTGTTGGATTGGTAATCGCCTGACGTTTTGCAGGATCACCAATTTTTCTTTCACCATTTTCTATAAATGCAACAATAGAAGGCGTTGTACGTTTCCCTTCGCTGTTAGGAATAACTACAGGCTCGTTACCTTCCATTACAGAAACACACGAGTTAGTGGTTCCCAAATCAATTCCGATAATTTTTCCCATTACTATATATTTTTAATTTCTATTTTTCAATTAATAAATTACGCCTGCCAACATTCAATGATTGTGCCACAGGGAAAACAGGGAAAATGATGTCATATCTGACATGTATTTCTTAATATGAGAAGACATGGCTGTCAAATTCGGTGACAAAACGACAGAAATGATTTTAATTCTAATTGACTTCAACAATCATGAAATTTTCAAACTTTTATTATTTTAGATGCTTTTAAATAAACTAACTATGACTAATAAAACTACCCGTACTGAACCTAAAAAAAGATTATACTCGCTTGACGCTCTTCGCGGATTTGATATGCTTTGGATTACAGGAGGCGGATGGTTGGCAAGCACCATTTCGCAAAAGACCAGTATTGATTGGCTTGGTGAACAAATGAATCATGTACCCTGGGAAGGATTTCGTTTTTTTGATCTCATTTTTCCATTATTTATGTTTATTTCTGGTGTTGCTATTCCTTTTGCCATAAAATCGAGACTGGAAAAAAATGTTCCTAAAAAAAGCCTGGCATGGAAAGCTTTTAAGAGAATGGTGGTTTTAATTCTGTTGGGATTGTTATACAACGGTACTTTCAAAAATGGCTTTACTGACGGAAGGATCGCCAGTGTATTGGGGCAAATTGGAATTGCTTACTTTTTTGCTTCGCTTATTGTAATCTATTTTAAATCATTTAAAAGTCGGTTAATCTGGTTGGCAGGAATTTTAACCGGATTTGGCATACTTCATTTGTTAGTACCTGTTCCTGGCCATGGTGCAGGAGTTTTAACCATTGAAGGAAGTTTTAATTCATTTATTGATCAAATGTTACTTCCAGGCAAACCGTATTTTGATGGAATTTTGGATCCGGAAGGAATTATCAGTTCACTTTCAGCTACTGCAGTTACTTTAATGGGTACCATTGCCGGAAATATATTACGAAAACGAAAAACTACCGACTGGCAAAAAATAGGTTATCTTGCGGCTTCCGGTGCGGCAGCAATTGTACTAGCCTTGTTACTGTCTACTTTCTATCCGATTATTAAAAACATCTGGACCTCATCGTTTAACCTGCTTACCGGAGGAATCAGCTTCTTATTGCTTGCCTTCTTTTATATGATTATCGACCATTGGGGTTTTAAAAGCTGGGCATTTTATTTCAGGGTAATCGGAATGAATTCGATTTTTGTGTACCTTTTTACAAGAATAGTTGATGTTACCAATGTTTCTCAGTTTTTTATTGGCTGGATAACAAAACCCATGGGAGATGCAGGTCAGATACCAATGATTTTAGGATATTTGGCATTTGTTTGGTTGATGCTTTATTATATGTATAAAAAGAATATTTTCTTGAGGGTGTAAAAATAATTTCAAATTATACAATTATCGAAAGTGTGACGGCATTTTAAATTCAACAAATCGCTTTTGCCAATTTAAAGCTATATTTGTTTTATGATTTCCAAATCTACTGAAATACAAATCATTAATTTCCTTAAAAACAAAATACCAGCGCTATACGGGATTTTTGTTTATGGTAGTTATGCTAAAAATCAGGAAACAAAATCAAGTGATATTGACCTTGCATTTTTAAACGGGGAAAAAATTACTGCAGTTGAAAAATGGAAAATCCAGGAAGAGCTTGCTGCAACTTTAGATAAGGATATTGATTTAGTCGATTTAAAAGATGCAAGTGTTGTTTTAAGAAAGGAAGTTGTAGAAAACGGGAAGCAAATATGTGTGATGGACCAATACAAAGTCGAAGAATTTGAAATGAAAACTATATCGATGTATATCGATTTAAATGAAACAAGAAAAGACATATTAACCGACTATAAGGAAAAATATGGAAGAAATTCTGATTAATAAAAGTGCCACCATAAATCGTTGTATAAATCGGATTAATGAAGATTACCAAAGTGATTTTCTACAAAACTTCACAAAACAAGATGCCGTTATTCTTAATATTGAAAGAGCTTGCCAGGCTGCTATTGATATTGCAACTCACATTATCAGAATTGAAAACCTTGGGACTCCTCAGAGCCATCGTGATGCTTTTGAAAAATTGGAAAAGAATGGCATTATTGAAAAAGACTTAAGTGACAAACTAAAATCAATGGCAGGTTTCAGAAACATTGCAGTTCATGATTACAGTTCATTGAACATAGAAGTTGTGATTCATATTGTCGAAAATAATCTTACAGATTTGCAACAATTTGCTGAAACAATTCTTCAACGCTAGTCAATTTATAATCAATTTAATACCTACTCCGATAAATCGAAACCGAAAACTCCAGCCCGGGCATCATAATTTTTTCATCCTGAGAGAAACGGTATGCCAGTTTTAAATCAATTCGGTTATTGGTGCTGAGCTGAGTGAAATATCCGACAAAAGGAATTATACCGTTATTAAATTTTACATCATCTGAATTATTTAATGCCAAACCAGGAACATATCTAATACCAAAATCAAACTGACTTTTTAGTTTAATAAAATAAGACCAACCCAGATTAATTTCTGCTAAAATCCAGTCTTGCTTTTTATATGCGTTGTAGTTTATACCGGCACTGAAATTTCGGTTCCATTTCAGATTACAGTATTTTGCGTTGTTGTACAAAAAATATGCTCCATAAAAAAAATCAGGCTCGAGATTATAATAATTAAAAAAAGGGCCAAATTCCACTCTACTGCCATTTAAACGCGGTTCAAACTCTCCAAATATCCAATCAGTCTCCAGCGCGGCAACAGGTTTCTGGATCATTTTCTGATTTAAATACTCCAGTAAATACTCAGTTTCATTTTCTGTTATATGTCCGGTAGAAATATTTCTTTCGTTTTTAATGTTTGCAATTTGATGTGCCAGATTTGAGATCTCAATTTGCGAGAAATTAGTATTTGGGTAATACTTTTGTAATAAATACTCGGCAATCATAAAATTATTCATAGGATTTAGTCTTCCTATTCCCCAACCTGCACGCCCGCTTATATTAAATCTGAATTTATTTTCTGTAGTTTTTGTATCAATCGGGGTTACAACATTATCAGAATCAGTGGATAAACCTTTCGAATTCTGGCTGTATAAATCGTAGCGTCCCCAACCATTGATTTGCACCAGAGTATAATTCTTATTGTTGTAGTAGAATCTGCTCGCATATCTGGCTGAAGCAAAAGTCCGCAATCCCAGGATATTATGATCAGCTTCAATGCTTGCAATATTCGAACTATCTATCCAGTTTCCTTTTCCTCCAAACGGCCCTATTTCAAAGTTTAATTCTACTCTTTCCTGTTTGTAATCCAGGAAATTCCACAACTTACTTTTCACCTGAAATTTTGCGGCACCGGTAGTTAGTTCTTCATATTGTCTCCACTCTTTGGTGCGTGTTTCTTCTCTTTCCTGATTCGCATCTAAAAGTAATCCCCAATTCAATTCCATTTTTTGAAATTCAAAAACTTCAGTTTTATCGAATTTGTATTGAGCAATACCTTCAGGTATATAAGCTAAAAACAAAAGAATAACCAATATGATATAAACATTGAAATTATTTTTAATCATTTTCGGACTTTTATTTAATCTGCCAAAGTAAACAAAAAGAAAACTAATTTATCTGTTAATAATCATTAATGATTATTTCTTGCTTGTGCAGTTGGAAACCTTTCTTTAGCTTTGTCGCGTAATAGATTTAAACATTTTCCAATGTCGGTACATAAACAAGTTCGGAAAGTAACTACACACCGTTTAAGTGAAATGAAATTGCGTGGAGAGAAAATTTCAATGTTAACATCTTATGATTTTAGTATGGCTCAATTGGTTGACCAGGCGGGTATAGATGTAATATTGGTCGGTGACTCTGCATCAAATGTTATGGCAGGAAATCAAACTACTTTACCAATAACACTGGACCACATGATATATCATGGGCGTTCTGTTGTAAAAGCAGTAAAAAGAGCACTTGTAGTTGTCGATCTTCCATTTGGAACATACCAGGGAAATTCAAAAAAAGCACTAAGTTCTGCCATCAGAATTATGAAAGAAACTGCTACCGACGCTGTTAAACTGGAAGGTGGCTCAGAAGTTTTGGATTCAGTTAACCGGATTTTGTCAGCAGGAATTCCTGTAATGGGTCATTTGGGATTAATGCCACAATCGATTAATAAATTTGGAACATATTCAGTAAGAGCAAAAGAAGAAGAGGAAGCTGAAAAGTTAATCAGCGATGCGAAAGTGTTGGAAGAAGCAGGTTGTTTTGCAATTGTCCTGGAAAAAATACCTGCAAGTTTAGGAGAACGTGTATCGAAAGAATTAAACATCCCGATTATTGGAATTGGTGCAGGTGGTAAAGTAGACGGACAGGTTTTGGTTATTCATGACATGTTGGGTATCACACAACAATTTTCTCCTCGTTTTTTACGTCGCTACCATAATCTTGCCGACGAAATAAAAGGTGCTGTAAATCACTACATAACAGATGTGAAATCGGGTGATTTCCCCAACGATAAAGAACAATACTAAATAGTCGGAAGACCGAAGCCGGAAGTCGGAATTAAGAATTTCCAGTTCAAATAACAATTCCACTTTGAAAGTTGATAATAAATAATCATTCCTTAGGTGAAAGTAATTTACGAAGACAATCATATTATTGCCATTAATAAAGCAGGAGGTGAAGTAGTACAGGGTGATAAAACCGGCGACATTACATTACTCGATATGGTAAAAGAATACCTGAAAGTAAAATACAACAAACCGGGAAATGTCTTTTTAGGATTACCTCATCGCCTCGATCGGCCAACTACGGGTCTGTTGGTAATGGCAAAAACCGGGAAAGCACTTGTCAGGTTAAACAAATTATTTCAAACACGGGATGAAGTAAAAAAAACTTATTGGGCAGTAGTAGATAAAAGACCCGAGAAACACACAGAAACTTTAACACATTATCTGGTTAAAAATCAAACAAAAAACCGGAGTTATGCTTATAACGAAAAACACCCCAATTCAAAAATGGCAAGTTTAACTTATAAACATGTTGCAAGTATCGACAATTATCATTTACTGGAAGTTGAATTACATACAGGACGGCATCACCAGATTCGGGTTCAGTTAAGACAATTGAAACTGTATATAAAAGGTGATGTAAAATATGGCTTTCCCCGTCCAAACAAAGATAAAAGTATCCATTTGCATGCACGAAGCCTGGAGTTTATTCACCCGGTAAAAAAGGAAAAAATAAGAATTGTTGCTGATCCTCCTGATGAAGTTGTATGGAATGAATTTATGAAAATATTTTCTTCGAACAGGTTTAGCCCAGTGAATCCGGCTTAAAAGCATATGGCAATAATCCATCTGCCCCTTCTATTATGATTATTTTTTCAGCACCATCAAGAATTATTGTGATTTGTTGATTAAAACGTGTTTCAGATTCAATTAACACTTGTCTGCATGATCCGCAGGGAGAAGACGGGCCGGGAATTAAACCATTTCTATTTTTAGCACTAATTGCAATGGCCTGCACTTTAACTTTTGGAAAAACAGAATGAGCAGAAAATAAGGCTACCCGTTCTGCACATAAACCATCAGTAAAATCGGCATTTTCCTGATTACTGCCAATTACAATCTCACCATTTTGTAGCAACACAGCGGCACCAACAGAGAATTGAGAATAGGGAGCATAAGCATCATCAGAAGATTGTCTTGCTTTCAATATCAATTGTTGAAATTCTACCGGCAGTTCAGACAAATTCTCATATTCATTGCTAATAACTTCAAATACCTTTTTACTCATAATGGTCGTTTTGTTCAAATTTACACTTTATTCTACAGATTTTACAAATCAATTTGTATTCAAAAAAATCAATCAATACACAATGAAATTGACATTAACTTGTTTATAAAAAATATGGATGCAGTTCCGGAATAAAACTGAAGACAATATTTTTGAATCAATCGGAATAATAAAGCTAAAAATGAGATATTATCTTTTCGTAATACTATATATTGCCGGAATTTCGTCGGTATTTTCACAAATGACCCGCAAAGAATACATTTCAAAATACCAGTTGCTGGCAATAAACGAAATGCACAGAAGTGGAATTCCGGCAAGCATAACCATGGCGCAGGCTTGTTTGGAATCGGGGAACGGAAACAGTGAATTAAGCAGAAAATCAAATAATCATTTTGGCATTAAATGTAAATCAAGCTGGAAAGGAAAATCAGTACGGTACGATGACGATGAAAAAAACGAATGTTTCAGAAAATACACTTCAGTTAAAGATTCTTATATCGATCATACCGATTTTTTGATGAATAATCCGAGATATTTTTTCCTGTTTGAATTGGAACCAAATGATTATGTAGGCTGGGCTCACGGTTTAAAAAAAGCTGGTTATGCCACAGCCCGGGATTATGGTCATCGACTAATTAAGATTATAGAGGAAAACCAGTTATATAACCTCGATTACCGGGTGGGTAACGAACAAATTTTAACCTATACAGAAAATCCGGTAAAAAGTAATGTTGTTGCAGATAATCTTTCTATAAATCTATATAACTCGCACCCCGTGGCCAAGCGAAATGACCTTAAAACGGTTGTTGCAAAGGAGGGTGATACCTATGAGATTATTGCAGAGGAATTAGGTAAAAAAGCATGGGAATTGTATAAGTTTAATGACCAGGAAGAAGGCTATCAACCTCAAAAAAATGAAATAATTTATATTGAAGCTAAACATAAAAAAGCAGGTCGTAGAGGTGAGCTAACTCATCGTGTAAATCCGGGTGAAACTATGCATTATATTTCGCAGGTATATGGTTTACGTTTAAAACCTTTATTACGACGAAATGGCATGAAACCCGGGCAGGAACCAAGAACAGAAGAAGTTATATATTTACGGAATAAAAGGTAATTTATTGAATTATTGCCTCAATCCGAAAATACTATTGATCATATAAGTTCTACCTTACTTTAAAGCCATTATTCTTTTCCTGCCGGAAGCCATCATTTTTGGCTTGACCCAAAAACGATGCAAAAAGGTCAAGGCTTCTTTTTATCTTCACCCAAAATCTTCACAAAACCTAAGTTCAATGGAGTGATTTCCTCGCAACCTCGGAAATTCTCCATTTCTCTATGGTTTCGTTTTGATTTTAGAATTGATAAAAAAGGCCAGTCCACGAGCCAACTTCAATAAAATATTTAATGTTTGCAGCCCGCCCAACCGCCTACAGAAAAATGCGTTAAGAAATTTTTATGTCAGCGGCGGCATTTTTTGCCTACTTTTTTTTGCTGAAGAAAAAAATAGTCACCACGAAACTTTGATAATAATAACTAAAAATCAATGAGGTAGAATTTGCTCTGTCTGTTTTTACAGGTGAGCCAAATCCTTCAAACTATATACCTTACTTATAGTTATAGAATCAATATGAAAGGTTAAATTAATTCTTTTGAATGAGCAGATCTGTATAAAAAATATTTCAGCAAAACCTTATCCGTAAATAATACAAATACAGTTAACAGGCTTATACCTGCTATTACAAAAATGTTTTCTGTAATAAAATGTAACCAATTTTGCCATTGCGCTCCAAAAAATATAAACTGCATTGCAACAACAACGGCCGCCAATCCAATAACAACACCAAAATATATCAAAAACTCTAATACATATTGCTGCCATGCAAATTTTTCAGCCACCTTTTCAGCTACCATATCTGCAAAGTTGTCTGGCAGAAAATAATCCGGTTCAGCTTTTAAAGCATCATTGACTAATTTGTCTATGTCACTATTTTTTCTTTCGCTAAACATATTCTGTAAAAATATTTGTTTTTTCATTTTCCACAACCTTTTCCAATTTTTCTTTCAGGATTTTTCGGGCTCTTGAAAGATAACTTTTTATAGTTCCCTCTGGCATTTCTGTAATCTCCTCTATTTCTTTGTAAGAAAACTCTTCTAAATGATAAAGGGTCAGAACAGTTCTGTAATGCACCGGAAGTTGTTCAATTTTCTCCAGTAGAAATTGTTTTGCCTCCTTCCTTTCCAGACTCTTATGATTTGGCTCTCCATTTGTATGACCTGCAACTATTGCAGGATTTTCATCATACGATTGCTCATCTTTCTGATATTTTCGAATATGCGAAATACTTGTATTGTATGCAATTCTGGCTATCCAGGTAGATAATCTTGAGTCGCCTCTAAAATGTTTTATCTTTCTAAAAACTTTAATAAAAACTTCCTGACATATATCTTCAATATCTTCTTTATTTTGAATAATCCTGCCAACAATATGTATAACAAGCCTTTGATGGTTTGCCACCAAAAACCTGAACGCATTTTTATTTCCGTTTAATACTTGTTGTACAAGATCTTTGTCGTTCATATCTGATTCATCTGACTACGAAAGGTAAATAAATGTTGCAGTTAAATGCTATTTTTTAGATGAGTTGTTATCATTTTTCTGTCAATTGGTTTTTGAGCTCTATTTTGTTGATTCATTATTGCTTAACACTGCCAATCAATAAAATTACAAATATGAAAAAGATTCTTTCGCTACATTTCATTACGCTCAGAATGACAATGAGTTAGGGGGATTAGGTCAGGTAGTGAGCATATTTGGGCGGCTTCACCACCCAAATATGCTCACTACCTGACAGCACCCCACAGGCCCTGTCATTCCGAGCAAAGCGAGGAATCTGTTCAATATATAGCGGACACCACTGATTCCATAAGTTGATTAAAGGCTAAAAGCCAATCTGTAAAACAAAGCTTAAACACCGGGTAAATCCGGTGTAAAATATTACAGCCTGCTTTAGCTGGGTGATTCTACTCATAAACTAAAATTGGCTTTAGCCTTTAAATCCAGGTACTTTGGAGCAAATGCATTCAATATCACAAAAAAAAATACCAAAGCTGCAACATATTTAAAACCACTTGAGTCAAATGGTCAGAATTCAAAATTTAAAAACAAATAATTATGGAAGAACTATTAGTAACAGCAGTTATCTTTTTTGCTGCATTTCACATTATTAAATTAATATCGACGCATTTATTAAAAAGAAAACTAATTAAGGCAGAACAATTTGAAAGAGTTGGGATTTTGGAAGAACCCGCCCCGGTTAACGATGAAAAAAATAAATATCCGTCATTAAAATGGGGCCTGGTTGCTTTAACAACAGGAATAGGCTTTATTGTGATAGAAGTACTTGGATTACTAAATGTATCGATGATTCATGGCAGAGATGCAGTTATGCCTTTTGGAATACTTCTCGTTTCTATATCATCAGGCTTTTTAGCATATTTCTTTATTGTTAATGGTAAAAAGAAATAAGCAAGCAAAAACCGGGTTATTAATGATACTATGACTATCAGTCTCAACTTATAGTCATAGTATGAATTTTACCCTAAACTAGTTTTACTGAAATCTATAATCTCTAATCTGCTGAAATCCCCTTAAAAAATCCTCGGTTTTCATTCTTTTTTTACCGGCAATCTGTAAGTTGGTAATTTGCAGCCAACCCTTTCCACATGCCACTTTTAAATAAGTTTTAGCATCCGATATTATAGTTCCAGACTCTGCTTTTTCATTTGTATTATCATCTTTTGCTAAAAATATTTTTGTCTGTATTTCTTTGCCGGTTTCTTTGTTTACCAGATTGGTCCATGCTGCCGGATATGGTGATAGTCCACGAATCAGGTTGCGAATTATTTCTGAATCTACTGCCCAATCAATTTTGCAGTCTTCCTTAAAAATCTTTGGAGCATGTTGTATATCCTTATCTTCAATTAATTCGCTCTGCGGAATAGCTTTCACATTTCCTTCTGCCAATGCTTCAACTGTTTCGATAACAAGTTCCGCTCCTATTTCCATCAGTCGGTCGTGAACGTCACCAACTGTTTCATTTTGGCCTATTGGAGTTTCTTTTTTCGCAATGATATTTCCTGTATCAATCTTATGGTCTAAAAGAAAAGTAGTAACACCTGTTTTGGTTTCGCCGTTAATAACTGCCCAATTCAAAGGCGCTGCACCCCGATATTGCGGCAACAGAGAACCATGTAAATTAAAAGTCCCTAAAGGCGGCATATTCCAAACTACTTCAGGAAGCATACGGAAAGCTACAACAACCTGTAAATCTGCTTTCAAACTTTGCAATTCTTTTAAAAAATCAGGATTCTTTAATTTCTCAGGTTGAAGGACTTTAAGATGATTATCAACAGCATATTTTTTTACTGCGGATTCATTAATTTTTTTACCGCGCCCAGCAGGTTTATCCGGTGCGGTAATAACACCAACAACATTATAACCACCTTCAACCAACTGTTTTAAGCTTGCCACCGCAAAATCCGGTGTCCCCATAAAAACTATCCTGATATCTTTTCCTTTCATAGTTGTCATCTTTTATATTCACAGCTAAATCCGTATTAACCCATTCTTTTCGATATGTCTGGCCTTAATACTGTATTTCCTTTTTGCGCTTTTGGCCAATACGGGCAGTGCCGGCAACCATTAGAGCAGCAATAACCACGATTAATCAAAAAACTTTCCGTCATAACACGATATCCATTTTCCAAATAAAAATCTTTTCCCTCAATCAAATTATCAGAGAAACCATCGGAATTGCCAAAAATATCGTCGAAATAACCCATTGTATCGTTTTCGACAAAATTAGGGAAAATGCTTATCTTTCGGTATAAAACCAACAATTATCCAAACCGGATTCAAATTAATAATATGGGAGTAGAAAAAGATTATTTAATGCGGCAACTGATGATGTTATTTGAGCTGATTACAAAATTATTTCGTTACCGAAAAAAAGGTGAATTTGAAAAGGCCGAAGAACAAATCAAATACTTCTACTCTATTCTAAAGATCGATGAAGATGTCAGAACTTTAAGTATAAAAGAGTTACTCAATCTACTTGAAAACATAAAAAAACTAAGCAACGAACATATCGAAATGGTTGCTTATGTTTTAAAAGAACAGGGCGAGCTATCGTCAAATGAAAAAGAGAAGCTGGACTTTTTTAGAAAATCGTTTTTTCTGCTTGAAAAAGTGGAAAGGGAAAGTGTGGCTTTTTCGATGGACAGACAAATGAAGATTGCGGAATTAAGAGAATATCTGAATTAAAAATATTGCCCTTTTGAATTAAGCTAAATTCAATAAATCATTAAAGCTTTTTAGGATTTACAGGAAAAACAAGGCTACTCCTCCAACTGTAATAACTGCTCCCAAAATTTCTTTCCAGTTGACTTTTTCCTTAAAAAGAATTACTGATGGTGCAATAATTAAAACCGGTGAAATTGCCATTAAAGTAGCCGCAATTCCTGCCTGGGTATTTTGAACCGCAATTAACGAAAATGACACACCAAGAAATGGCCCGAAAAAGGCTCCCAATGTTATTCTTTTCATTGCGGCTGAATGTTGTATGGCTTCCCATACTTTTCCCCAGCGTCTCATAAAAAAGAACAGTACTGTAAAACCCACAATTCCTGTTAACACTCTGATTTGAGATGCCGAAAACGGATCGTAATCACCCATTCCTTTTTTGCTCAGCACCAATCCGGCTGCCTGCCCCAAGGCTCCACCCAGTGCCAATAAAATTCCCTGTACTGAATAGTTCGATTTTATTTTTCGAACAACCGTTCCGTTCTCCTCTGTCTTTTCTCTTTTTAAAATAACAATAACAATTCCTGTAAGTGTAATTGTCATTCCCAGTAAATTCATTGGAGACATAACCTCTCCTAAAAGCAACCATCCAATTACTGCTGCAAATGGCGGAGCCAGTGCCATCATTAACATGGATATCCTGGCACCAACTTCTACAAAGGCCTGAAATAGTAACAGATCTCCAATTACAAATCCAATTAAACCTGATAATGCGAGCCACTTCCAATGAAACAAAGTGGCATCGGAAGGAAAAAAGAAACCACGGGCAATCCAACTGTAAATCCCAATAAAAAAGAAAGCCATTACAAGGCGAATAAGGTTTACTGACAGAGAGCCCACTTTTTTACCGGCCGATTCAAAAGCCAGACTGGTAACTGTCCAGAAAACCGCTGTTAATACACCCGCTATTTCTCCCCAGTGGTTTTGCATAGTTATTTATGGGTCAATATCATTTAAATTAAATCAATAAGAAAAGCCTTTCGATTGAAAGGCTTTCCAATTATTATTCAAACAATTCTAATTCAGAAATTCAGCTACTGTTTCGCGCAATTCATCACCTCTTTTATTCTTGGCGATAATAACACCATTTTTATCTACAAGCAAGCTGCTCGGAATAGAACGAACCGCATAAATTTGTGCAGCTTCATTATTCCAATAAGCAAGATCAGATACATGAGACCAGGTAAGATTATCATCTTCAATGGCTTTTATCCACTGATGTTTTTCACGATCGAGAGAAACACCAAATACAGAGAATCCTTTTTTGTTAAATTCTTTATAAACTGCAACAACATTTGGATTTTCTGCACGACAAGGTCCACACCAGGCAGCCCAGAAATCAAGCAAGGTTAGTTCGTTTTCTGAATAAATATCAGAAAATTTTACAGGATTCCCGTCAACATCATTTTGAGTAAAATCAGGAGCAACTTGTCCAACCGCAACCTTTTTCAGTTTTTCAATAAATTTTTTAATTTCAACAATAGTTGGAATAGTATCCAGTTTTGGATCTAAACCACTTATCATTTCTTCCAATTCATCTGCTTCTTTTCCATATTGATTTTTGGAAATCAAAAACGGTGTTACGTATGAAGCTTTGTGATTCATTATAAAATCATCTTTCATGTCGTTTGTGCTTTCGTATAAAGCTTCAACTTCATCCATCAATTCTCTTCCTTTTACAGAATCTCCTTCGGCTATGGCAGCTCTTGATTCCTGGTAAAGACTCATATACTTTTCAGAGATCTTGCTTATTTCATCGTTTAATGCAGTATACTCATCGTGTGTCATAGAGCCCGTAACATCAATACTATTTAATGAATCAACATGACCTGTAATACTCATTTTAGCATTTTCAACAAAGACCATTGTCTTACCACGCTGACCCGCAACAGACAAATAGTAATCTCCGGGATAGGGAATTTCACCTTCCAAAACAGCAACACCTTCTACAATATCTGCGGTATCTATTGGAATCCACTCACGACTTTCAAGTTTTTCCAGCAGAATCTGTCCTTCTGCTCCTTCCAGTTTTACATCTATTTTAAAACCGCTTTGTTTTTGACAACCAATAAAAGTTGCTACAGCAATAATAAGAATTAAATACTTTTTCATTTTTTATCGAATTAAATTAATATGCTGAATTATTTCAGGTGCGAAGATACACATTCTAATAAAATACTAATCAGGTTTGAACAGTATTACTATTTCAACATACTTGAAATTAGCAGAATGTTAGCTTGAGTATAACAAAAACAAAGCAGTGTGACAAAAAGAAAGCCGATCAAAAATGACCGGCTTTCACTATATCAATTAAAAAATTATTTTATTCCAAATCAATTTTATATGATCCCAAATCTTCCATTACTGAACTGCGAATAAATTCGGCATGACCTTTAACCAATGACTTTGTCAGTTTAATAAAAACCTTGGCCGATTTGGTAAACGATGCATCTCTGGCACTGTCTAATACAAGCAGGTAACTCATAATAATATGTCCTGCCATTTCAACCATTCTGCGAGCATGGAAATCGATAAATTCATTGTCGTTTGTTTCCACAACTTTTTTTACTGCCTGCTCGTAATCATCAGTTAAAATAATTAATGTACGACGCAAATATTCAAGTTCCGGAGTAATTTTCTGTGCCTCATATTCTCTGATTTGAGCCAGATAACCACCGGTTGTTACACCGCGAATTGCAGCAACAACCTGCAGCTGCGTAGTTCCTTCATAAATTGAAGTAATACGGGCATCGCGATAAATTCTCTCAACAGGGTAATCTTTCATAAATCCTGAACCACCGTGAATCTGTACCGCATCATAAGCAAGCTGGTTACAAATTTCACTGGCCAGACCTTTTCCAAGAGGAGTGTAAATATCAGCAAGTTTCTGATATTTTTTCATTTCCTGTCTTTCCTCCTTTTCAAGTTTACGTTCCTCTGAAATATGCATGTATGTTTTATACATATCAACAAAACGAGCTGTTTCGTATAACAATGTACGTGATGCATCCAGTTTTGCTTTCATTGTAGTTATCATTTCGTAAACGGCCGGGAAGCGGATAATTGCTTTCCCAAACTGCATACGTTCTTTGGCATATTCCAATGCTTCTCGATAAGCTGCCTCCGAAACTCCAACCGATTGTGCATGAATTCCCAAACGTGCCCCGTTCATTAATGCCATTACGTATTTAATCAATCCAAGTTTGCGGTCTCCAACTAATTCTGCGGGAGCATCCTTGAATACCAATTCGCAGGTTGGCGAACCAATAATTCCCATTTTATGCTCCAAACGACGAACGATTACTCCTCCGTTATTCCTGTCGTAAACATACATTGAAAGTCCCCGGCCATCTTTAGTACCGGCCTCAGAACGTGCCAGAACCAGAGCAATATCACCATCACCATTGGTAATAAAACGTTTCACGCCATTTAATAACCATGTGCCTTTTTCTTCGTCCCAGGTAGCTTTTAATTGCACTGCCTGAAGATCTGATCCGGCATCCGGCTCTGTTAAATCCATTGCCATTGTTGCACCTGCACTTACACGTGGCAGGTATTTCATTTTTTGCTCCTCTGACGCAAATTCATTGATAGTTTCAGCACAATCCTGTAATCCCCATATATTTACAAATCCGGCATCAGCGCGGGATACAATGTCGGCAGCCATAATGTAGGGTACAATTGGGAAATTTAACCCATCAAAACGGCGAGGTAAGGACATTCCCATTAATCCTGCTTTTCTTAATGCATCAATATTTACTTCAGTTCCCGGTGCATAAACTACGTGATTGTCAACAATCTCAGGTCCTTCAGCATCAACACTTTCAGCATTCGGTGCGATAATATCTCCACAGATTTCACCCACTACATCAAGTACTTTATCGAAACTATCCTGTGCATCTTCATAATCCATTGGTGCAAAATCGTACTTATTAGTTTCTTCGAAATTGCGTTCTTTTAACCTTACAATTTTCTCCATCAACGGATGGGTTAAATGAAATTTCAGGTCTTTATTGTCTGTATAATAATTTGCCATTTTCTTTCTTTTTTTCGATAAAACTACTTGGTATTTGCTTTATAATATTTAATCATCTTTGGGATAATTTCAGCAACATCACCTGTAATCACATAATCTGCAATTGAGTTGATTGGCGCTTCAGGATCGGTATTGATTGCAATAATCTGAGCCGATTCCTCCATTCCAGCACGGTGCTGAATTTGTCCCGAAATTCCACAAGCGATATAAAGTTTTGGACGAACGGTGGTTCCCGTTTGTCCAATCTGACGGTCATGCCCTACATATCCTGAATCAACTGCTGCACGTGAAGCACCAACTTCACCTCCTAAAACTTCAGCCAATTCAAATAATAAATTGAAGTTTTCTTTTGACCCAACACCATAACCACCGGCAACAATAATACCGGCACCTTTGATGTTTACTTTACTTTTCTCCATATGGCGTTCGATAATTTCAACAACAAAATCCTCGTCATTTACATATTTCGAAACATCCAGTTTATTAATCTTGCCCTTATATTTTGGATCAAGAACTTCCTTTTTCATCACACCCTCACGAACTGTTGCCATTTGCGGGCGACAATCAGGATTAATAATGGTAGCAATGATATTACCTCCAAAGGCAGGACGAATCTGATAAAGAAGATTTTCATACTTCTTCTTTTGCTTTTTATCTTCATGTTCGCCGATTATTAAAGAAGTGCAATCAGCAGTTAAACCACTGTGCAGTGCTGATGAAACACGCGGTCCTAAATCACGGCCAATGGAACTAGCTCCCATTAGGGCAATTTGAGGTTTTTCTTCCTTAAACAATTTTACAACTACCGAAGTGTGTGGTAATGTAGCAAAAGGATACAGTTTTTTATCATCGGCTATGTGTAAAACATCTACACCAAACGGAAAGATATCTTTCTCAATTCCGTCAAGATTATGACCGATGGCAACTGCTTCGAGTTTACATTTTAATTCGTTAGCAAGCGTACGCCCTTTTGTGAGCAACTCCATACTAACCTCGGCAACATGTCCGTCTTCAATTTCGCAATAAACAAAAACGCTATTCATAACTGTTCGATGTTTTATCAATTATCCAATTGTATGGTTTTCAATTAATTCTGTCATTAGTTGATTAATATCATCATCAGAAGATGTAATTACTTTTGCTTCTTTTGACTGAAGGACAACATTTTCAACCTTTTTCACTTTGGTTGGAGAACCAGTCAATCCAAGTTCTTCCATATTAACCTCAATATCCTGAACTGTCCATTCTTTGATATTCAGGTACGGACGATCGTTATACAACTGAATATAATCATCGTTAGCTACCTGCAACTCAGTAACAGTTTTGGCATGTTTGTATTTCATTATTAATTTGGCATTACGTGCACGGCATTCAGGTGCCGAACCGTTTACAGTAATCACTAAAGGAAGCGAGCACTTTACCACTTCAACTCCTCTTTCCAGGCGACGTTTTATGGTTATCTTACCATTTTCAATTGCCTGAATTTCCTCTGCATAAGTAACCTGTGGCAATCCCATTTTCTCTGCAACCTGAGGCCCAACCTGTGCGGTGTCGCCGTCAATGGCCTGGCGGCCGGCAATAATCATATCGAATTTGCCATATTTTTTCAAAGTTTGTGATATGGCATATGAGGTTGCCAATGTATCAGATCCTGCAAAAGCACGATCGGTTAATAAAATGCCATCATCAGCGCCACGGAATAAACCTTCACGAATAATCTCAGCAGCACGGCCCGGTCCCATGGTTAATACGGTTATTGTTGAACCCGGGAATTTGTCCTTTATCCGAAGTGCCTGTTCCAATGCATTTAAATCTTCCGGATTGAAAATAGCCGGCAGTGCAGCCCTGTTTACAGTTCCATCGGCTTTCATTGCATCTTTTCCGACATTTCTGGTGTCAGGCACCTGTTTGGCAAGCACGATAATTTTAAAACCTTTCATTTCCTTAAAATTGTTAGTTTTACTAGTACCCAATGTAATTCTCTAATATTCCTCTACAGCCTGATTTATCCATAGCTTAAAATCCATTAAAAACACATTGAGTTATAATTAATTATTATAATGTTTTTTTTGCAAGGCATGCAAATATAGATAATCAACCCTAAGAAATCAAACGAAATACCTTTGCTGTTTTGTATTGATATTTATAGAAGTAATACTGAATCAGTACATTAAGGTCAATCGAGTACTAAAAACAACCTGTACTGCCCTAAAACAGAGCAATTGAAACAATTTAACTAATTCTTCGAAAAGTCTTTTTACTACAATATGCGATTCAATTTATAATAAATTTAATTAGTAAACTTAATTTTACTTAACATCATATTGGCTAAACAAAATAAGCGATACAGCATATTCAAGAATGTACAATTTGACGTTCTGCTACAGATAATATCAACCAACTTTCAAAATCTAATTTATTCAACTATTTTTTCAATTATGGCATAATACTAACTTTGAACTTTCAATTCTAAAATTATGAAAATTACCCGTTACTGTTTTTTGTTAATAGTGCTCTTAATTAAGGTTTTTGTATCGTACCCGCAAATTCCTTCATTTAGTTTAATTCAATCAAATAATTCAGGAATCTATAATCAGGGAGAAAAAATAATTGTTAAAGCATTATTTGAAGACACTAAGGTGGATTCTGTAACCATAATTTTAAGAAAGGATTACCAGCCTAAAACTGAAAAAAGAAAAGTAAAAATTAAAGATGAAATTGAAGTATTTAATGATCAGTTTTTTGAACCAACTTCGATAATATTGGAAGTAATTGCGGGAGGTGAAAAAGTAAGTACAGGAT
>CAJXZG010000039.1 GCA_913063265.1 uncultured Prolixibacteraceae bacterium
CTTTAATTACATTCAACAAACCCGAAGAACTTGTTGATGCAGCTGACAGCGCATTTTTCATTTCATATTTTGAATATTTCAACATCGTTGCAACTCCCATTGCAACTCCAATTACACCGCATGTGCCAGTTGCATGATAACCTCTGTTCCGATGGGAAGGCTGTATTGCCTTAGCCAACCGAATAGATGCTTCGTACCCCACAATAATACCCCTCAAAAGATCAATGCCTTCCAGTTTTTTTAATTGTGCTAACGGAAATAAAGCAGAAATAACTGGAGATCCAGGGTGAAAATTCCCTTGCCTCACACCGTCATCCATATCCACTACATGCGAATTAATTCCATTCAGCAAGGCAGCAGTGTACAAATCAGTTTTTTGTTCAAATCCAATTACTTTTGCATTACCGGAATTTGAATCCAGAAAATCAAGATATAAATCACCTTTCTCTTTTAAAAGCATTGCACCGGCAAAGGTAACTCCAAAGTAATCCAAAAGGCAGTTTTTAGCTTGCAGGATTGCTGAGGAAGAAATTTTGCTTTTACTTAAATCAAAAAGATGATCAATAAATTTATCAGTAATATTGTTCATTTAATTTTTTTGTTTTCAATTAGCCCTAATTGCCCCATTTCAAAAAGTTTAATATTTTCAAAAGCATTTGTAATCATTTTACAAAATGTTTCCATAGTTAATCCTGCTATATGAGGGGTTAATATTACATTATCAAGTTTTAACAACGGACTATCTGATTTTGGTGGCTCCTTTTTATATACATCTAAACCGGCTCCTTTTATCATTCCTTGATTTAAAGCTTTTATCAATGCATCCTGATCAACTAAAGGACCTCTGGCTGTATTAATTAAAACTGCAGACTTTTTCATCAATTTTAGTTCATCAGTACCAATTATTCCTTTTGTTTCTGGTGTAAGAGGACAATGAAGACTTAAAATGTCAACTTCAGAAATCATTTTCTTAAAATCACAAAATTGAACATTTAACTCATTTTCTATTTTATTGGATAATTTATATGGATTGTAATACAAAACAGTAACCCCAAAAGATCGTACTATTTGTGCTACCTTTTTTCCTATATTGCCTATACCTATTAAACCAATAACTTTGCCATTCAAACTGGAGCATTCAAATCCAATGTCATTCTTATTCCATTTCCCTGATTTTACACTAGTGTCGACCATTACTAGCTTGCGTAACAAAGCTAACATAAGTAATACTGCATGTTCCGCAACACTTGAAGAATTAATGCCTGGATTTACGTATACCGGGATTCCTTTTTGTTTTAAACATAAAATATCTATAGTATCAGTCCCAACCCCTGTTCTTTGAATCATTTTTAATTTTGGCGCTGATTCAATTACCTCTTTATCTATATACAATCTGCCGCTAGCTAAAAAATAATCAGAACCGGCAGCCTTTTGTATTAGTTCTTTTTTCGTCAGTTTCTCCAAAGTATCAAAATTGAATCCTTCAGGAACAATTTTCCTAACTTCTTCTAATACTCTATTACTGTATTTATTGGTAAGTAATATGTTTGGCATTTTAACAACTCTTTCAATTAGAATTTAAACTGATTAATGAATGCTTCCCTTAATTGACCCAATAGCTTCCGGGAAATAACTGTCAATCATTCTCTTAACAAGAAGTACCTGCTTGGCTCTCTGCTTTGCTTCAGCTGCAGTGGTATTCCATCCGTGTGTTTTAGCAACAGAACCACCTGTTTTAAGATAAAGTGGCGATGTAACTTTGATCATTTCAGGTACTTCGTAATGTCTTATAAAACCTCCTGAAGATGAAGGATTTTCAGTGTGTAAATCGATAGGAACAGATATAGCTTGTCTAATTGCAGCTAACATAGGTAATTGTAAATCTCTTACCGGATTAACGGAATTTGCTCCAATATTTTCAAGAAGTTTTGCACTGCAAGGATTTCCATGACCAGCGTGTGCTGAAACTTTAAATTTAATATTTGAAGACAACTCGCCTTCTTTTCTCATTTCATTAAGAATCCAAAGTAAACCTTCGTCATACAATAAAAATGTGTTACAACCAAAACTGGCTGCTCTTTTTACATCTTCAATAGCTCGTATAATTTGTTCCTGTCCCCTTAACCTTAATCCCATCCTTTGTCCTTCGGAGGTTAAAACCGAAGCCCCGGTATCGTATGTTGCTCTTGGTCCAATGGACAATACCAGTTCCACTTTACCCTTTTGGGCCAGTGTTACCATCCTGGTTATTTCATCATCGGTTAAAAGCATTATTCCTTTTGTTTGAGTAACTCTATGTATAGTTAATTTAAGATTATCAACTTCTTCCAACAAAGATTCCATTGCAACAGGTCCTTGGATTCCCGGTACTTCAAAACGATATTGTGCCCCATCGGAAAACCTTTTTTCCGAAGATGGTAAGTCAAACGCATCGCCTGACGGCAATCCTATTCTCCTTAAAAAATCTTTTGTTGCTTTCATAAATATTAACTTTTCAAAACTAAAATGGATTATTTCAATTTATTGAAATCCTTAATTAGTGAACATATTTTTTTTACATCATCCAAATGCAAATCCGGATATATGGGTAAGCATATAACTTCATTTGCTATTTTTGTTGAAACTGGCAAGTTTAATGGCGAAGCCGAATCCAAACCTTTGTACATCGAAAATTCACTAATTAGGGGATAAAAATAGCGGCGTCCATTAATATTATTTTCTTTGAGTTTATTATAAAGTTGATCCCGATTTAATCCATAAACGCTTTCTTCAATAAAAATCGGGAAATAGGAATAATTTGCTTCAGTATCATTTAATTCGCTCATAAATTTTATTCCCTTTATATCGGATAATTCTTTTCGGTATATATTTGCAATCTTTTTTCTTTTATCGCGATTACCTACAAAGTATTTAAGTTGTAAAAGTCCCATAGCCGCCTGTAATTCATTCATTTTAGAGTTTATGCCAGGCGCCATAACAATTGTTTCCCCTGCAAATCCAAAGTTTTTAAGATAATCAATACGCTTTTTAGTTGCTTCGTCATGACATATGATAGCCCCTCCTTCCATTGTATTAAAAACTTTTGTGGCATGAAAACTCAATATGGAGAGATCCCCGAAATTACATATACTTTTTTCTTTATACTTGGCCCCAAACGTGTGAGCGGCATCATATATTACCTTCAATCCATAAATATCAGCGATTTCTTTTATTCGTTCCACTTTACATGGATTTCCATAAACATGGACAGGCATTATTGCTGTGGTTTTTGGAGTTATAGCAATTTCAATCTTTTCAGGATCCAAATTACAAGACTCTGGCTCCACATCAACAAAAACAGGTTTGATATTATTCCACCATAAACTATGTGATGTTGCTACAAAACTGTATGGAGTTGTTATCACTTCTCCACTTATTCTTAATACCTGTAACGCAGTTACTAGTGCAAGGGTACCATTTGCAAACAAAGAAATGTATGGAACACCCAAAAACTCTGAAAGTTCTTTTTCCAACATTTTATGAAAAGGACCATTATTTGTTAAAATTTTGTTATTCCAAATTTCTTTTAAATATGGTATGAACTCATCCAAATCAGGCAGTGACGGCTGCGTAACAAAAATTTTTTTCTCTGGCATATTCATAAATATATCATTATATTAGAATTATTGCATTTGCAGTGGCTGCATTTTGTAATAAAAAACAATTATATTATTCTTATTTGATTTATTTAGACCTAATTAAACTTATCCAAAAGAATCCATCAATTCACTTTTCTACGATAAAAATCTTACTATAATTTGACTATAGTCCAAAATTTTTAATGATTGTTTATAAGAATTCAATTCTAATTTTTCTTTTTTTAGATGAAACAATTTACAATAAGTATAAGCGATTTACAAGTCTTTATAAAATTAAAAATGGTAATGGTTATTTGTTTTTTATTTCTTTTACTTTCTCAATGGCAACTTTTTTTAAGAAAATGTAGTCTTGAAAATTAATAAGTTCGCATACTAAAATTAAAAATATTCCTCCTGACAAGATTTGTAAAACGAGATTAATTGGTTCAGAAAATGGTAAAACAATTCCTAATGAAAAAACAAAAATCATCATTGCAAAAGCGATGGCGAAAGATGGTAGAATATCCTTTAATTGTTTTTTTGAAGGATAACCTATCATTTTCCCACTGTAATAGCTGTTTAAAAAATAAGATATAAACGAATTTATAATCATCCAACCTATCATTGCTTTTATATTTACAAAAATGGCAATTAAAATTCCAGGAATAGTAAAAAATTTTCTGATTATCCCAAGCTTTAAAAACAAATCTGATCGGCCCTGAACTTGAAGCATATTCAAATTTAATCCCATTAAGGGATAAAGCATTCCAGCAAAACACAACATCTGTAAATATACAATAGATTGTCTCCATTTTTCCCCAATCAAGGTAATAATCAATGGCTCAGCTACAGAGGCTAATCCCAACATCAATACAAACGTAATGAACATCGTACCTCTAATTATTTTTTGATAATTCAGCTTTAACCTCTTTTTATCATCTTGCATTTGAGATAAGACAGGGTATGTAACTCTTCCAATTATACTATTCAAGTTTCTGGAAAAAATATTTCTAAACATAGTAGAACGTGTATAAAACCCCAAATCCTGTGCAGAATAATATTTACCAATAACAAGATGATTAATGTTTTGAAATAAGGTATCTAGCAGACCGTTAAGCATAATTTTACTTCCAAAACCAAATAATTCTTTAAATGATTTTTTATCAAAAATCATTTCTGGCATCCATTTATTCCAAAACCATAATAAAGCTGACCTAAAAGCCTCTCTACTTAACTTTTGTGCAACAAGACTCCAAACTCCAAATCCCTTTAAGGCCATAAAAATTGCAATTATCCCAGAGCTAATTGAAGCGATAACAGAAATACGAGCTTGTAATTTAAAATCAATCCGTTTTGTTAAAATTGTTCGCTGTATAATTGTAAATGAACTAATAATTAACACGAAACCTAATACCTGTACAATTTTTTTCAATTCTGGTTCATTAAAAAATTTGGCAATGTAAGGGGCAGAAATGAATAACATTACAAAAAAGAATATACCTGCTATTAGGTTAAAAAAGAAAACTGTTGAATAATCGTTTTGAGTACAATCCTTTTTACGGATTAATGCCTGGCTAAAGCCACTATTTATAAAAGATTCCGAGATTGCAATAAAAACAGTTATCATTCCAATTAATCCAAATTCACGAGGAGAAAGTATTCTGGCCAGAATTACACCAACTACAAACGTTAGCCCCATATTTGCAAACTGGTCAATAAAACTCCAAAGTAGCCCGGAAACAGTTTTTTGTTTTAAACTCAATGTATATTTATTTAAACCTGCTTATAAAACAGGAACCATGAATTTTGAATTTTGCTGTTAAATATAAGATCTTATTCATTTCTTATTCTTTCTTCTCCAACTGCCACTTTAACATTAAGTTCTCAAGGCTCAAATCTGCGTACATTCTTTTTAAACGATCGTTTTCTTCTTTTAATCGAATTAAATTTAAACTGTCATCAGAAGAAAGCTTGCTGTATTTCGCCCTCCAGTTGTAAAATGTAGCCTGACTGATACCATATACTTTAATGATATCTTTGATAGACATACCATCTTTATACTCTTGCAGTACTTTTTGAATCTCAGATTTTTTAAATCTTCTTTTAATCATTTCTTAGAATATTAATAATCATTCACTAAGCAATTGATATATACTTTTTATTAGAGAGTACCTCAGATAAGAAATTACCTGGGTTGAATAGTTCTGACCGGTTAAGCTTGTATTTATAATAATCGTGTTTGGCCAATTATTATTTTTTATTCGTTTTAAAAAACAAGAACTAACTGAGCAATTTCAGTTAAACTTTATCTCAAATTCATTTTTGATTTTATGATTTTTTGGATTAACATTTAATTTTTTAAAAAAAATGCAGGGGTACCCCATTGTCACTCACATTCCTGTGGTTCTATTTTATAATTTTCTGAGGATAAAACTATGCGACCTTTCCTTTGTAAATTATAATTGGAGAATCGTCCATACCAGAATAATCCTTCCATATTTCTAAGCAAGTTCTGAATTAATATTCTAAATTCCAATTACATTTTTGTAAAAATTAGAAATTATTAGAATACACTTATGATCTACAAATTAAAAAACAAGACTTATCTATCTAATTATTAAACCATTACAGCTGAATATAAAATTTTCTATTTCCAAAATGAAATTCTAATTTTGTCTAAATATGGGACAATCAATACAATCACGGGACGGCAATTTTCTAATTCGACAATATGCATATATGTTATCTATGTTTCATAATACTGCGCATATTGTCACCATAATACTTGTTTTACAACATTTTGACATTATTGCCAACATTCCACAAACATATACAAACACAATAAAATCAATACTGATTTTAGAAAATTCCAGTAAAAGTTGAAATACCTAGAATTCAAATACAAAACGAAAAAATGCACTAGAATAATAATTATCTGCACAAATTTTATTCAGTGGCCATCTTTAAATTCTATCTTTAGCAAGCATTATAAAAAAACAAAATGATTATAATTTTCATAGCCTATTTGGTTGTATTAATTGGTATAGTTGCATATTCTGCAAGGAAATCCAAAACAAATCAAGACTTCGTTTTGGGAGGTAAAAAAATTTCAGGTATTTCTCTTGCATTGTCAGAAAGAGCTACAGGAGAATCAGCCTGGCTCCTGCTTGGATTAACGGGATTAGCCTATTCCGAAGGAATGTCTGCAATTTGGGTGGCAATTGGATGTGTAAGTGGAATTCTGTTTTTATGGACCTTTCTTGCTGAACCCTTGCAAAAATTAACGGATAAAGCCCAGGCTTTAACCGTTCCGGGTCTTTTTTCTTCAAAATTTAACAACACAGAAAAAAGCTTTGGCATATTGTCTTCAATTATTATAATTTTTTTCTTTATCCTATATATTGCTGCTCAGTTTAGCGGTGCTGGTAAAATTTTTAATGACACATTCAATATTGATCCCTTTTGGGGTATGGTAATAGGTTCTGTTTTAGTTACTGTTTATACTATGTTAGGTGGATTTATAACAGTAGTTGCTACCGATGCATTTCAGGCAATTTTAATGGTAATTACATGTGTGGTACTACCAATAATTGCACTGCAAATTGCCGCTTCCTACAATATAAATATTGCAGATGCAATTAAACAGGCAAGCTACACCATTCAATCAAATTCCAGCTCTACACAAAATGTTACAGGTTGGCTTATGATTCTAAATGGACTAAGTTGGGCATTTGGTTATACAGGTCAACCGCAGCTTTTGGTAAGAATGATGGCAATGAGGAACAAAAAGGAAACACGACAAAGTAAATGGATTGCAGTTTCCTGGACTTTATTGTCATATACTGGTGCTTTTTTAATTGGAATTATTGGTTTTAAACTGGTACAGGCTGGGGCTTTGGGAGATGCAGCTTCAATTATAGCAAAAGATTCGGAAAAAATTATGCCGCTAATGGTAATGACTTTACTAAATCCAATTTTAGCAGGGATTTTACTTTCAGGAGCCGTATCTGCAATGATGTCGACTGCTTCATCGCAACTAATGGTCGTATCCTCTTCAATGACGGAAGATTTCTATTATCACCTTTCAAAAAAGAAAATTCCCGAAAAAAGAATGTTGTTTTTAAACAAAATTTTGACTTTAATAGTGGGCCTGATTGGTTTTCTGTTGGCCATTACAATGGAAGATACTGTTTATGGTTTGGTTTCATATGCATGGAGTGGTATTGGAGCTTCTTTCGGACCAGCAATAGTTTTACTTATTTTCTGGAAAAAACTTTCACGGGCAGGAGTTTACGCAAGCCTAATTACCGGCACTTTAGCAGCAGTTATATGGAAAACCTGGCTGGTTGTACCAACAGGTATTTCAGAGAGATTGGCTAGTTATGTTCTTGCATTTACTTTAGCAATTATTTTTAGTTACTTATTTCCGGAAAAGAATAAAAAATGAAGTAGCAATTCTTTCAATATTGTTTATCTCTCGTTTTAAGATTGATTTAAATTTTCTGAAAGTTTCCATTATATTGAATATAATTTGAATTAGCTGTTAATTTTATAATTTACAAACCATTGAAATGGTATTTTTGTCAGCATAAAACATTCTGCTATCTTCGTGCGGTTTTCAATATTTAGAAATGGATTTCAGCGGTAAGACAATTTGGATCACTGGGGCTTCTTCGGGAATAGGAAAAGCAGTTGCAATTGAACTTTCAAACAAAAATTGTAAACTGATTCTTTCCGGAAGGAATAAAGAAGCTTTAATTGAGGTTTCTGAAATTTGCAAAAAAAATTCAAGCGACTCGTTGGTATTACCTTTTGATATAGGTGATGAAAAGTCTATTGAATCAGCAATTCATGAAATAAAAGAAAAAAAAATAATGATTGATTGTTTGTACCATTTTGCAGGAATCAGTCAACGTTCACTGGTTTCTGAAACTCCATTGTTTGTGGACCGTAAAGTTTTTGAAATTAATTTTTTTGGAACAATTGCTTTAACAAAAGCTATACTACCTTTAATGATAAACAATGGTGGTGGACAAATTGCAGTCACATCTAGTATCGTTGGAAAGTTTGGTTTTCCGTTGCGTTCATCGTATTCAGCAACAAAACATGCCCTTCATGGCTTTTTTGAAAGTTTACGGGCGGAAAATAAACAAAACAACATTTTCGTTTCAGTTATAATTCCGGGATTTGTTAAAACCAATATTTCTATAAATGCAATTACAAAAGAAGGAAATGCACATGGAAAAATGGATGATGGTCAGGATACTGGAATTAGTGCAGAAAAATCGGCGAAAGCAATTGTAAAAGGATTAAAAAAGAATAAAAAAGAAATTTTAGTAGGAGGAAAAGAACTTTTGATGGTACATATTCGTAGATTCTTTCCGGGGATGTATTATTATTTGTCATCTAAAATAAAACCTACTTAAAATAGAACAGAAAAGAATATGGTCGCGAAAATAAATGGAATTCAACAATTGGGAGTTGGTGTTGAGAATGTGCATGAAGCATGGAAGTGGTATCGGGAGCATTTTGCGATGGACATTAGAATGTTTGAAGAAGAAGCAACTGCTGAGTTAATGCTGGCTCATACAAATGGAAAACCCAGAAGAAGACATGCAGTTTTAGCACTTAATATGCAAGGTGGTGGTGGCTTTGAAATATGGCAACATACCGGAAAAAAACCTGAAGTTTGCCCTTTTGAAATTCAATTGGGGGATTTGGGAATAAATATCGGTAAAATAAAAACTGAAAATATTTCTGCTGCTTACAAAAAGTTCAAAAAATCGGGATTGAATCTTTTAGGCGAGGTTCATGAAGATCCGGTTGGTAACGAACATTTCTATCTTAAAGATATTTATGGAAATATATGGGAAGTAAAACACCAAAAACAGGTTTTCAGAAAAAAAGAAAAATCGGTTAGCGGTGGAATTTATGGTGCTGTAATTGGTGTTAAAAATATGGAGGAAAGTCTTAAAATTTACCAAACCATATTAGAGTATGATAAAGTTGTTTATGACAAAACAGGTAATTTTGAAGATTTTGGTGGAATTCCAGGAGGCGATAAAGAATTCAGAAGAGTTTTGTTAAAACATTCGGATGTTAAAAGCGGTGCTTTTAGTCCGTTCTTTGGCGATTCAGTTATCGAACTGGTTCAGGTTTTAAATCGTGAGCCAAAAGATATTTACGAAGGACGAATTTGGGGAGATCCCGGATTTATTCACCTTTGTTTCGATATCAATGGAATTGATATATTCCGTGAGAAAGTAAAAGATATGGGATTTCCGTTTACTGTTGACAGTGCCCGTGCAATGGAAACTTTTGATATGGGAGAAGCCGCTGGAAGTTTTGCTTATATTCAGGCTCCGGAAGGAACTTTAATCGAATTTGTTGAAACCCACAAAATACCGCTATTGAAAAAAATAGGCTGGTATATCGATATTCGTAAGCGAGGACATCATCCTCTGCCCGACTGGATGCTAAAAATGTTCAGGTTTATGCGGGTGAAAGATTAATTCACTTTTTTACTGAAAACTTATAGATTGTGGTGGAATAATAAGTTTCTCCCGCCTTCAATAATGTTGACGGAAAATGTGGCTGATTTGGACTATCCGGAAAATGTTGGGTTTCCAAACAAAATCCGCCATGTTTAACATATGCTTTCCCTGACTTACCAGTTTCCTTTTCAGCAAAATGATTGGCCGTATATAGCTGGACACCGGGTTCAGTAGTAAAACACTCCAGATACCTCCTGCTTTTAGGTTCATAAACACTGGCAGCAAAAGCAAGATCCCCCACCTTTTTGTTAATTACATAATTAAAATCGTAACCGCCTGCAAACTTCAGCTGTTCATCATCTTCCTTAATTCTTTCTCCCAGAGTGAATGGAGTTGTAAAATCCAGTGCAGTACCCCTGATATCTTTAATTTCGCCTGTTGGAATCATTTCATTGTTAACAGGAATAACTTTATTTGCGTTTACAACAACTACATGATTTAATACATTCCCATTCCCCTCACCTTTTAAATTAAAATATCCATGGTTGGTAACATTAATATGGCATGATTTATCTGTGGCTACTTCATAATCAATTTTTAATTCGTTATCGTTTGTAAGCGTGTAGGTAACTTTTGCGGTTTTATTTCCCGGAAAACCATTTTCTCCATCCAGACTATTTAAAGTGAACACAGCATTGTTTCCATTTTTTTCATAATCCCAGGCTTTTTTCGACCAGTTACCGGGGCCAGAATGTAAACACGCATTCCCATTATTAACAGGCAATTGGTAAGTTTCTCCATCGATGGTAAACTGTGCATTAGCTATCCGATTTGCAAAGGGTCCCACAACCGCTCCATGACTTCCGCTGTATTGCTGATAATCTTCAATCGAATTAAATCCCAGCATCACATCAGCAAATCGTCCTTTTTTATCCGGAACAAATATCGATACAATTTTTGCCCCGTAATTGGTTAAAGTAACCAGCATTCCATTTTCATTTTCCATAGTAAATAAACGAACCGATTTACCATCTATAACTGTTTCGAAATCTGATTTTTTATAGGTCATTTTGATCTTCTTTTTTTGGGTTAATGAACAACCAAACAACAATGCGATGCTCAATACAATATTAATAAGCTTCATAAAAATATTTGTTTATGAATTGGCGAAATTAACTAAAAAAGTTATGAAGTCTAAATGAAAAAATAGCGGTTAATTCATTAACCGCAAAAACTATTGTACACCGTACTGCTTTGTTGTAGCTGTTTAAAACCAAATTACTAAACAACTTTAATCAAAGATGCAACCACGTAAATTCAATTTTTCATGGATGAAGGTACTTAAAAAAGAAGCAGATATAATCTTGTCCAAAGAAATAATTTTCATTTTTAAAATGTAAATTTTAATCAACTCAATACTCAATGAATATTATCGGAAACTTTGTTTCTTGCTTCAGGTTGCAATTGTCAACTAATTCTATTAAAAAAGACTTACAATAAATTCTTTAATGATATCCCATTTTTGGAAAATAAATTTAGAAAAAAATAAATAGCTAAAAATTGCTATTAAAATAATCAAGTACTGATTCCTTTTAGTTTTGGTTTTAGATTTCATAATAATGCTATTTTATTATTTAGCCTGAAAAATATTCAGGCTAAATATTATGGAGGAGATTACTCTTATTCAGATCCGTACTGTAAATAATAATCAACGGTTGCTTCATAAATTCCTGCCGGAGTTAACCAATTCCCTGCAATAGTGTTACCTACTACCCAACCAATATCCCAGCCCCAACCACCACCATTGATGGTGCGAGTTTCTTTCAAAGTTAAATTTACAATTTTTTCCATTTCAAATATACTTTTAATTAAATGCACTAGCGAATCCATCCTTAAAATCATCCCATTCTACCATAACTTGATGACCAGCTGCGATTCCAATCCCAATAGCAATTCCTTTTATAACTTCTGTCCAAGGTATCGGCAGACCACCCTCAACTTCTTGCAATTGTTCTCTTTCGAGCTCAATTTTTCTTGGCATTTTTAGTTCTAATTCTTTTTTCATAATAATTAATTTTAAAAGTTAATAAATATTGTTTACAGGTTGATTGCCAACCCATAAGCGAATTTATCTTCCTTCCGTGCAGAAAAAAAGCACTGAAATTGATTTATGGAAAAACCACCAAAAATATTTTTTGAGACCTCGTTTGAGATTACTTTAATACCAACTTTAATTTCCAACTTTTGTCCTTCAGAAAATAAAAATGTTCTCTGAGTTCTTGAGTATTTTATATTTATACCCAGGTCGCATAAATATTCTAACTCTGCATACAATTGCCTTCTGCTAATATTTAGCTTCTGGGCAAATTCTTCAGGTGTACCTGTACATTCATTTTTTATTATTTCGTTAATTCGTTGAAGGCGTTCTAATTGTTCAAATGCTTTCATATGTTAGGGACTATAGATTAAGAAATTTGATTTAACTGTTTTTCGAATTTGGGTATTTGCTTTTGCCACATTGAAAAATACTTTCCATTCTTTTTATAAAGTTTATGATGTGTGCCTTTCTCTATCACTTTACCTTCTTCAAGTACCAAAATACTATCGGCCATTAAAACTGTGCTTAATCGGTGGGCAATCAGTATAATTGTTTTACCCTCTTCTCGCAATTTTAGAATTGTTTGTTGTATTTTGTTTTCAGCTTCAGAGTCCAAGGAAGATGTGGCTTCATCCAGGATAAGTATTTTAGGATCACGATATAATGCTCTTGCAATCGCAAGACGTTGTTTTTGCCCGCCTGACAAGGTTGCTCCATGTTCGCCAACCAATGTATTAAAACCGGCAGGAAGTTTCTCTATAAATTGTAATATTCCCAATTGCCTGCAAATACACAACACTTTCTTCATATCTGGGTAAAACTCACCAACAGCTATATTATCAATTAATCTTCCTGTAAACAGGTCAAGGTTTTGGGGTACAATACCAACCATTCGTCTAAGGCTTTCGTTATTAACATATTTAATACTTGTATTACCTATGTAGATTGTTCCGCTATTTAACGGGTATAGTTTTTGTAAAAGTGCTGCAATGGTCGTTTTCCCCGAGCCACTTTCACCAATAACAGCAGTTATTTTCCCTTTCTGAAATCTTAAATTTAAATTTTCGAAAACATCAATACGTGTACCGTAACTAAACGAAACATTTTCGAAAACAATATCTCCATTATCAATAGAATCTGCATCCACCAAATCTCCATCGACTTCTTGCTCCAAATCCATTATTTCAAAAAGACGGTCGGCAGCAATTGTTGCATTCTGGTAGGTTTTATTCATGCCTATTAATCCTGAAACAGGGCCTGTAAAATAACCGATTAAAGCATAAAACGACATCAATTCACCAGGAGTAATTTCCTGATTTAAAACAAATATACTCCCTATCCAAAGTAAAATTATGGTAAATATTCGGCTGATAAACATTGATGAATTTCCTGAAAAAACCGAATTTAAACCTGATTTATAAGCAGAATGCAAAAGTGTAACAAAACGCACTTCAGTTTTAACATTTGCAAATTCTTCAATCCCAAGTTGTTTAATTGTTCTTTCAGAATTAATAGATTCAACCAGCTGTGATTCAAGCTCAGCGGATTGTTCCATTATTTTTCGTTCTCGTTTCTTATTTACATGGTTCACAATAAAATAAAGCACACCAAATAACGGTATAACCAGTAGCATTATAATTGCCAGTTTCCAGTTGTATATAAACATTAGAGAAAAAGCGAATACTACGATAAAAATATTTACTATAAAATTTATCATTGTATCGTTTATGAATGCACGTATTTTTACTGCATCATTTATGCGCGAAACTATCTCGCCGGTGCGCATGGTATCGAAGAAACGTTGTGGCAGTTTTAATAAATGTTTGTAATAGCCTAAAATTAGACGTGCATCTATTAGCTGCCCGGTTTTAAGAACTAATACAGACTGGAATGAACCAATAAAGATTTGAAGTAATAAAAGTACAATCATAATCAAGCTAAGCAGATTTAGCAGATTGCGATTACCATTTACCAGTACATGGTCGGTTATTTTTTGAATATATATTGAAGTTGCAAGTCCAAGAATAGTAAAAACTACTGCTCCAAATAACGCTTGTATTATTGTATTCTTATGTGGTTTAAGTAAAAAGCTAAATCTTCTAAAATTGGATACTTTCTCGTTTCGTGCAACAAAATCACCTGATGGTGAAAGTAAAACCAAAACACCTGTCCACTCCTTTTTAAAATCCTCTAGTTTTTGTCTTTCAAGTTTCCCTGTACCGGGATCCATTTTTTCCACATAAGCTGTCGTAATCTTATAAATCACCACATAGTGTTGAAGTTTTTCTTTTATAATTACATGAGCAATTGCAGGTAAAGGGATTTCAACCAAGGCTTCAGGTGTGGCTTTTACTCCTTTTGCAGTCATGCCCATTTTTTCAGCTGCTTTTATTAATCCCCAGGCATTTGTACCCTTTTTGTCGGTTCCTGCCCATTGGCGTATTTTCGACACTGGAAGTTTTAACTTGTAATGTGCTGCAACCGATGCCAAACATGCTGCACCACAATCTGTAATATCACGTTGTTTTACTTTAATATTCATTAATTGGGGGTTATTTTATTAATGTGAAATTATTTTTGGATTAAGTCAGTTATCTGTTTTATCAAAAAACAATTGTGCTAATGTTCGTTTAGTAACCACATAACGTGCAGTGTTTGTAAGTCCTTTTTTCAGTTTTCCTTTGTAGCCATTATTAAGTGATAAACAGGCTTGATCTAAACTGCTTCTCACCTTAAAATATGGTTGATTGTTAATAATATAAATCTCGTTTGAAATATCGATAATTCTCCCTGTTGCCAATCCCCATTGGTTATAGTTAAACGCATCAACCTGAAATATTACTTTCATATTTTTTTGAAGGTAACCAATATCTGATGGCGGCACTAAATTTTCTGCCAGTAATTGTTTATCAGGACTTATTACTGCAATCGTTTGCCCCGGTGCAACAAAACTTCCACATTGAATACCGATAAAATTAATAATATGACCAGTTTCAGGAGCTAAGATCGAATAATTATTTAAATCACTTTCCAGACTAACAATTTCATTTAAAAAGTTTTTATTTTCCTGTTCATAATCTACAGCCAAATGTTGCCACTTACTTCTTGCCTGTTGTACAAAAATCTTTTTTTCCTCATTAGCCTTTTTCAATTGAAAATCTGTATTTTCATATTCAGTAAAAGGAATTACTTCTTTAGAATACAGGACTTTTGCCCTTTCAAATGACCTTTTCTGTAATGATATTTCAAGATCATGTTCTGCGAGGTTTTGTTGATATTGAGCATGCGCTGATTTATATAAATTGGTTTTTAACGCATGAGTTTTATTACTAAGTATATCGGAAATATCATGTATGTAGGAATCATTCTCCTCAATTCTGTTTTCAAGATATAAAATCCTTTCTATTAATTTCTTTTTGTTAAACCATATTAAAGTGTCACCTTTAAAAACAGTTTTGTTTTCATAAATATTTGTTTTCACCACCTCAGCACCCACAGGAGTTGTAACTGTTACCGACTCAACCGCCGATCTAAAAATCCCGCGAGATTGTATGGTTATTTCTGTTTTTATTAAAAAAAGAGAAACAATAGATGTAACTACAAACAACAATAAAACTGAATAGATCAGATTGGTTTTTTTACTATACCTTGAGAAATGACTTTCTACAGTTACATTGATAATTTCATGAGGAAAGATGGGTTTCATACCGTGTTTGTTTGGAATAAGGAATTAAAGGTTGGAAAAAAGTTAGTGATAAAAATAAAGACACACAAACTTTTCATAATTTTTTTTTTGCTATATCTGAGAAATTTTGTAGTTAAGACTAAATGATATTCCTTAATAAAATGACTATTTGTATTTTCAAAATAAATTAAAATCTAACAGAGATTTCCTCTACAAGGATATTCTTTCTTTTAAAAAAGAATTACAAATTATTTTAATTTTAAAAATTCATTTATTCTTTTGTATTTTAACCAATTCAAATGGAATCGATACGACAATTATACAGAATCGGCCATGGCCCCTCAAGTAGTCATACAATGGGCCCTAAAAAAGCGGCGGAAAGATTTCTTACAAAGAATGCTTCTGCCAAAAAATTCGAGGTAGTTTTATATGGTAGTTTGGCAGCTACAGGATTGGGACACCTTACTGATAAAGCCATAACAGAAACTTTTAAAAACTACACCTGCGATATCCATTGGGAACCGGCAACTTTTCTACACAAACACCCAAATGCTTTAAAATTTATTGCTTATGATAAAAACAATAATATACAGGATGAATGGATAGCATATAGCATTGGTGGCGGAACCATAATTGATGATGAAACCGAATCGGAAACAAAAGAAATTTATCCTCATAGTAATCTTCACGAAATCATGGACTGGTGTAATCAAAACGGGAATCAGTTCTGGGAATATGTGGAGGAATTTGAGGGAGAAGAAATCTGGTCTTTTCTTGAGGAAGTATGGAAGGAAATGCAGAACAGCGTAAAACGAGGATTAAGCCGGGATGGTGTTTTACCGGGATCTTTAAAACTACCTCGAAAAGCAGAATCCTATTTTTCAAAAGGTAAAAATTATGCTACCCCATTTAAACGCCGTTCTCAACTTTTTTCTTATGCTTTGGCAGTATCAGAAGAAAATGCTTCGGGCGGGAAAATAGTGGCTGCCCCAACATGCGGAGCCTGCGGAGTTATGCCGGCTGTTTTGGTAAATGCTAAAAAAGTATACGATTCGAGTAAAACTTCGATATTAAGAGCATTGGCAACTGCAGGTTTAATAGGAAACATTGTTAAAAAAAATGCTTCCATTTCAGGTGCGGAAGTAGGTTGTCAGGGAGAGGTAGGAACTGCTTGTGCCATGGCCTCTGCTGCCGGGACTCAATTAATGGGCGGTACAATTTACCAAATTGAATACGCTGCCGAAATGGGACTGGAACATCACCTGGGTTTAACCTGTGACCCGGTTGCCGGTTTGGTTCAAATTCCATGTATCGAAAGAAATGCATTTGCCGCTGAAAGAGCGGTTGCACACACTACGTTTGCAATAATAAGCGACGGAAGACACAGGATAAGTTTTGATGAAGTTGTTGAAACCATGTACAAAACGGGAATCGACCTGCAAAGTCAATACCGCGAAACTTCAATGGGTGGATTGGCAAAACATAAAGCCTTACCGAAATCCTGAATTAATTTAACCACTCAGGTTTATCCTTCATAGAGAAATCAATATTTACCACATCCCCGTTTTTCCATTTCCTTACAATTTGACTATATTCTCCGGGAGTGGCGACATACTTAACTCCTTTTTCAATGATAGTTACATTTTTTGCCCATTCAGGAATACGAATAAACAGTTCGATATATCTCTTTTCTTCCATTTTGAATTCTATTTGAATTTGCCCTGCCTGGGGATAATCCGTATTCTGTGTAATTTCTACCATACCTTTTAAAGTATGGTTGTATTTTATTGTTGAGTTGACAAACAAATTCACGCAAATATGATCAACATTTTTTGTAAATATCCATGGAGTAATCCATTCCTCAATTCTTTTTAATTCATTACCGGAATACATTTCTGAACTTTTAAACAAAGTGGCTTCGAGTTCACTTGCATAAATGCTTTCTCCTGTTATTTCCAACAAAAATCCTGTAATTTCTATCCATTTCCCGACATCTTCAAAACCAAAGCTTAAGTTTTGTACTTTAAGCTTTTGCCATTCATTTTCAGCAGTTTTAATGTTGAAATTTTCATCTTTGCTATCATAATATCGTTTTAGTAAAAGTAAATTATTCAATGCGCTATTTTCTTGTTGAAAGTTTACTGAATCTTTTTCTATTTGAATAACATCTGCATAAATTGATTGAGTTAAAGAAACCTGTTCTAATTCGACCTTTTGAAACTTTTTAGGTGGAAATTGAATTGCAGGATTACATGAAATCATAAAAAGTACTGAAAAGGAAAACAGCAAAAGATTTTTAGTCGACATAATTCTATTTTGAATTTAATTAGAATAACAGTAATTATATAAAGCGGTTCAAATAATTGTCTCAAAATTCGTATCAACATTTTATCACAAAAATGACATTACTAAAGTTTTCCTGTATTGCTTTAAAATTCAAAAGAATAATTCCATATATTTGCAAATACAACGAAAAGATTACTACAATGAAAATTACAAGTATATTTATTACCGCCGTCAATCTGCCGTTCTAGAGCAGTAAAGAGAGTTTTCAAGTAGTTATTCATTTTCAAATTCATAATTCATGTCTGACAAAAAATCGAAAGATTTGTCATTAAATCTTAAAGAGATTAATCTTAAATCGCTCTGGCAGGATGTAAAAGAAGCCATAGGAGGAACAGAAAGAGATTTTACAGAAACCAGCCTGGGAAAAGCCATTTTTATACTGGCAGTGCCAATGGTTCTTGAAATGATAATGGAATCTGTATTTGCTGTTGTCGATATTTTCTTTGTATCAAAACTAGGTGCAGATGCTGTTGCAACAGTGGGAATTACCGAATCAACCATGACCATAGTTTATGCCATAGGGGTTGGATTGGCAGTGGCAACCACAGCCCTTGTTTCCCGCCGAATTGGAGAAAAAAAGAAAAAGGAAGCGGGAGAAGTTGCTTTTCAGGCATTAGTTATTGGAGTGGTAATTTCAGTTGTCATAGCTGTCGTGGGAATTATATACGCCAAACCCTTTCTTAAAATTATGGGTGCCACAGATAAAATGGCTGAAGAAGGTTATATGTTTCCGGCCATTATGTTTGGAGGAAACGTTGTAATAATGCTTCTCTTTATAATTAATGCTGTATTCCGAAGCTCGGGAGATGCAGCCATTTCAATGCGGGTAATGTGGTTTGCCAACATCATTAATATTATCCTCGACCCCCTGTTAATTTTTGGGTACGGGCCATTTCCTGAAATGGGTTTAAAAGGGGCAGCGGTGGCAACAACAACCGGACGTGGATTAGCTGTTGTTTACCAGTTCTATTTGTTATCAAGTGGAAAATACAGGATTCAGCTATTTCTCGAAAATATCAGAATCAAACTCAATATTATCTGGGAGTTATTAAAGATTTCGGGAGGAGGAATCATGCAAAACTTAATTGCTACTTCAAGCTGGATTTTGCTGGTTCGTATTATCGCTGTTTCAGGCCCGGATGCCATTGCCGGTTATACCATTGCAATCAGAATTGTATTGTTTCTGTTACTTCCTGCGTGGGGATTAAGTAATGCCGCTGCTACACTGGTAGGACAAAACCTGGGAGCTAAACGTCCCGACAGGGCTGAAAAGTCGGTTTGGATTACAGCTTATGTTAACATGGCATTTATGGGATTAATGGGAGCATTACTGGCTATCTTTCCTGAATTCTGGATAAAAATTTTTATTGCAGAAGAAACAGTAGTTTATAATGGAATTACAGCCCTTAGAATTCTTAGTTTTGGTTTCATTTTTTATGGCCTGGCCATGGTTTTAGTGCAGGGATTTAATGGTAGCGGAGATACTGCAACACCCACAAAAATGAATCTTATAACTTTTTGGGTTCTGGAAATCCCACTCGCTTATTTTCTTGCCATAATGCTAAATAAAGGATTAACCGGAGCAAGTATTTCGGTTGTTCTTGCGGAAAGTTTTTTAGCAATGTTTGCACTCTATTTGTTTAGAAAAGGAAAATGGAAGTTGAGGGAAGTCTGAGAAAGTCGGAAGTCGAAAACCGAAGTTTGAATAAGTCAAACATTTTTGTGTATTGAACAAAACTATTGTTTAATTCCTTATTATTCAAAACATTAATCTTATAAACTAATACCAATGAAAAAAATAGGAATTGAAATCAAGTGGGGAATCTTATTCGCAGTTATTCAGTTGTTATGGATGTTAGGCGAAAGACTTGCAGGTTTACACGACGAAAACATTGCAATGCATGCCTGGGTTACCAACTTTTTCGCAATTGTAGCCATTGCGGTATATGTAGTGGCATTAATAGATAAAAGGAAAAATGGTTTTGGAGGAAAAATGACCTGGAAACAGGGTTTTATTTCGGGATTGATTATAACAGCAGTCATAACAATTCTTACTCCTTTAACCCAATATATTACCAGCACTGTGATTTCTCCCGATCATTTTGAAAACATGATTAATTATACAGTTGAAAACGGAATAAAATCGAGAGAAGAAGCAGAGGCTTATTTCAATTTGAAAAGTTATATGATTCAAAGTATAATTTTTGCACCTGTTGTTGGAGTAGTTACATCTGCCATTGTAGCCATATTTGTGAAAAAGAAGTAATCGTAACATAATCATTTTGCACGTACATTAAGTATTTTGAAATTGCCGTAAAAAAATTGTAAGGAACCTCAAATAAGTGTTGAGTATTGAGTACTGCATAATGAGAATATAGATACTCTATGCTTATGTTTCTGTACTCCTACAAATTGAGCAATAAGCACAATTGTATTTAACAGGCTAACAAATAAGATGTTAACTAAATAATCGAAAATAATTATGAAACGTTTTAAAACTGTAGATGAGTTTATTTTAAACACAAATTCGGGAAAAGATATCCTGATTACATTAAGGGATATCATAAAATCTACAGAACTTGAAGAAACCATAAAGTGGGGTGCACCCTGTTATACTTTTAATGGAAAAAATGTTGTAGGATTAGGTTCGTTTAAGAGCTATGTTGGTTTATGGTTTTTTCAGGGTGGCTTGCTAAAAGATACGAAAGGGGTTTTGATTAATGCCCAGGAAGACAAAACCAAAGCAATGCGACAATGGCGTTTCAACTCGGTTGAAGAAATTGATGAAAAGGTGTTAAAAGAATATATTGCCGAGTCCATTGAGAATGTAAAACAGAAAAAAGAGATAAAACCAGACAGAAGTAAACCGCTTCTCATTCCCGAAGAATTAAAAGCTGAATTTGAAACCAATCCTGAATTGAAAATGGCATTCAATAATTTTTCGAAAGGAAAACAAAGAGAATTTGCAGACCATATTTCAGAGGCAAAACAAGAAAAAACACGATTGAGCCGTTTGCAAAAAATCATTCCATTAGTTCAACAGGGTATTGGACTACATGATAAATACAAAAAATAATTTTATTCCCTCATCATTTCGAACTATTTTCACATCATCAAATATGATTCGAAATGAAAATAAAACATTACCTGTTTTTTACTTTTTTTCTGATAAGTTTCACCGGAAATTCTCAGCCAAAACAAAACCTGGTTTTTAGCGAAGAAATGGCACAATATCTTTACCATTTTGCCTACGAATGTATCGACCAGGAATATCCAAACAAATTAAATCAGGTGCTTGGGAATGATAGTTACCTTGCTCCTCCCCGGGAATTACACCCCGCTTTTTACGGATGTTTTGACTGGCATTCTTCGGTACATGGTCACTGGACTTTGGTTACCATTTTATCAGAATTCCCGGATTTTGAGCACAAGGATGCGATAATTACAAAACTCAGAAAAAATATTACCAGAGAAAATATCGAAAAAGAGATTGAATATTTTGATGACGAACATAATAAAAACTACGAGCGAACTTATGGTTGGGCGTGGCTTTTAAAACTGGATGAAGCTTTGCTCGAATGGGATACTGATGAAGCAAAAGAACTTCAACAAAATCTCTCTCCTCTTACTGATTTAATTGCATTAAAATTTTCAGACTTTTTAGATAAGTTGAATTATCCAATCAGAGTTGGTGAACATACCAATATTGCATTTGGGATGTCGTTTGCCTATGATTGGGCAAAAAAATACAATCCTGCTCTGGCAGAAAAAATTGAACAAAAAGCAATTGAATATTTCTATAATGATTATGAATGTCCGCTTACATGGGAACCCGGTGGTTTCGATTTTCTCTCCCCATGTTTGCAGGAAGCTTCTTTGATGCAAAAGGTTTTATCCTCCGAAGATTACAAAAAATGGTTGAAAAAATTTCTTCCAAAGTTTGAGAAAAAACCTGAAGAGTTTATTGAAGTTGCTGTTGTTACAGACCGCAGTGATGGTAAATTGGCACATTTGGACGGGCTTAATTTTAGCCGTGCCTGGTGTTTATTCGAAATGGGTAAAGCTTTGAACAATCAAAAAATGATTGACCTGGCAACAGAGCATTTTAATTACAGTTACGAAAAAATGGATTCGGGCGAGTATGCAGGTGCTCACTGGCTTGCATCTTTTGCTGTTTATGCACTTATAAAAAGTAAATAATGAATTTAGAAATAAAGGATAAAGTATTTATGGTAGCTGCATCCAGTAAAGGATTGGGCTTTGGAATTGCCAGGGAACTGGCCTTAAATGGTGCAATTGTTTGTATCGCCAGCCGAACAAAAAATGAAATAGAAAAAGCAGCCGAAGATTTAAGAGCGGAAACGGATGCAACAATTCATGCTTCAGTATTTGATGCTGCTAATGTCAACTCCATTGCAGCGTGGATTAAAAGTGTGGAGTCTTCGTTCGAAAGAATTGATGGATTGGTTGTAAATGCAGGTGGCCCCCCCACCGGAAATTTTGATGACTTTACAGATGAAGACTGGGAAAGTGCATTCAATTTGTCTTTAATGAGTGCCGTTAGATTAGTCAGAGGTGTTCTTCCATCAATGCGTTTAAACGGCTCTGGATCTATTCTCACAGTAACTTCCATGTCGGTTAAAGAACCAATAAACCGGCTTTTGCTTTCGAATGTATTTAGAGCCGGTGTTACAGGTTTGGTTAAAAGTTTGGCGAATGAGCTGGCATGTGAAAACATCAGAGTTAACAATTTACTTCCGGGAAGAATTGACACCGATCGTGTTCGTTCGATTGACCAATCAAATTCTGAGCAATCAGGAATTTCTGTAGATGAAATAAAAAGCAAAAATGAAGCAATCATCCCGCTTGGTCGTTACGGAAAAACTGATGAATTTGGAAAAGCCGGAGCATTTTTACTTTCGCCGGCAGCCTCCTATATCACCGGTGTAAGCCTTGCCGTTGATGGGGGAATTTTGAAAACAGTTTGGTAAAAGCCCCTCCAAACCTCCCCAAGGGGAGGCTTAAAAAAGAATTATGAAAATTATTTTTTTACTGTTTTGTGTTTCTAGTACGTTGTTTTTAGCAGCTCAAAATCATCATATTCGATTTGAGAATTTTGATATTCAGCATTATTCTTTTGAAATTCATTTAAATGATACCACAGATATTATTGAAGGAAAAGCAAATATCAAATTAATTACTTTAAAACCTAATAAAAACATAGTCCTTGATCTTGTCGGGAAAAATAAATCTACGGAAAAAGGAATGCGTGTTTCTAAAGTTTTGGTGGGTGGAGAAATTACTCCATTTTCTCATTCCCAAAATCAACTGGAAATTAATTTGAATTCAGAAACTAAAGCAAATCAACAAATTCAACTGGAAATTATTTACACCGGAATTCCAGCTGATGGTTTGGTTATTTCGGAAAATAAATATGGCAAGCGAACATTTTTTGGTGACAATTGGCCCGACCGTGCCAAACATTGGTTGCCAACCATCGACCACCCATCAGATAAAGCAACTTTGGAGTTTTTGGTATATGCACCCGAACATTATGAAATAATATCAAATGGACATTTGGTAGAAAAAAGACAATTAGAAAATGACTATGAATTTACGCACTGGAAAGAAGATGTTCCGCTATCGACCAAACTAATGGTAATTGGCGTGGCTGATTTTGCAGCAGAATATTTTGAGGATAAAAATGGAATTCCGGTGAGCAATTGGGTTTTTACGGAGAACCGCGAAAAGGGCTTTTATAATTATCGTTTTCACTCAAAAGCATTGGAGTACTTTACTGAATTATTAGGGCCGTACTCCTATGAAAAACTTGCACATGTTCAATCTAAAACCCGGTACGGAGGAATGGAAAATGCAAGCTGTATTTTTTATCACGAAAGAACCGGAACCAGTGAACAAAGTCAGGAAAGACTGTTTGCCCATGAAGTTGCGCACCAGTGGTTTGGAAATTCGGTTACCGAACAAAACTGGCATCATGTTTGGCTCAGCGAAGGATTTGCTACTTATTTAACTCATGTTTACAACCAGCATTTTTATGGTGAAGAAAAATTTCAGGCTGATTTGCAAAGAGACAGAGAAAGAATTATTCGCTACTCAAAACAAAAGTTGACTCCCGTTATTGACACAACCGTAACCGATTATATCAAACTGTTGAATACCAATTCATACCAAAAAGCAAGCTGGTTTTTGCACATGCTGCGAAATAAAGTAGGTGACGAAAACTTTTTCAAAGGACTACGAAAATACTATACCGATTTTCAAAATTCAACAGCACTTACCCAAGATTTTCAAAATGTGATGGAAACGGTTTCCGGCAAAGATTTAGATAGATTTTTTCAGCAGTGGCTGTGGCAGGCAGGGCATCCGGTATTAGAAATGGATTGGAAGCAAAGTTCAGGAAACTTGTATATTTCTATCCAACAGGTTCAAAAAGAATCTTTATTCAGTTTTCCTCTTAAAATTCAGATCTTTTATGAAAACGGAAATGCAGAATTAATTGAAAATAAATTTGTTGGTTCATCAATACAAATTATAAATCAAACAAAGGGAAAAGTCAAAGATATAATTATCGACCCTAATGTATTCTTACTTTTTGAAGAAACGAAAATGAAGTAAACAATACCTTTTAAGACCAATTTATTAACATTTATCTATTCCCAATCACAAATAAGAATGTCGCATTTCACAAAGTAGCTTGTTAAGTGCAAACAAAGTTTGATTAGTGAATTTTACTTCTATAAATTAAGTCCTATTGCGTTGAATACTTTATTTTCCGAACTTGTAGTTTTTAAAATTTAGGTTTGAGAAGGAATATGAAATTAATCCTGAACAGCAAGATATGTAAATTCATAATTACTGATTGAATATTTTTTAAAGCTATGAAAACAAAGATTTCAATTTTTCTTTTCTTTTTTGCATTATATACTTCAAAAATATCTAATACAAGTGCATGTACTGGCTTAAGGCTTATTGCTGCAGATAATGGCGTTGTTATTGGCCGAACCCTTGAGTTTGGATTGGATCCGCAATCTGAGATTTTAGTTATTCCTGCTGGAACAGAAATATTCAATTCATTTTCTGATAAATCAAATGGAATTACATTTACCTCGAAATATGGCATTGTGGGCGCCAATGGTTTTGGTTTTGATGTTCATGTTGATGGTATAAACGAAGCAGGTTTGTATGTTGGTGGATTTTATTTCCCTGGTTATGCCAGTTATAATCTACCCGACCCTACAAAGTATGACATTTCTATGGCTCCTGAAGATTATGGAACCTGGCTACTGGCAAATTTTTCTTCGGTCGAAGAAGTAAAAGCCAACTTTGATAAAGTATTTTTAGTCGAAAATCCCATTGAAGCGATAGGAGGAATGAGTTTTCCTGCACATTTTGTGGTTCACGATAAATCAGGAGCCTGTGTTGTTATTGAACCTTTGAATAGAACATTGGTAATTTACGACAATCCGTTTGGTGTATTTACCAATTCTCCAACTTTCGATTGGCATTTAACCAACTTAAATAATTATATTAATTTGTCGGTTGTGAATGTTGAACCAATAGATTTAAAAGGACAAAAATTAAGTGCTTTTGGCGAAGGTAGTGGATTGCATGGCTTACCCGGAGATGGAACTCCAACATCCAGATTTATTCGGGCAACTGTGTTTTCACAATCGGCCGTTCAATTAGCAACTGCAGAGCAAACAGTTTCTCAAACCTTTCACATTATGAACAATTTTGATATTCCAGTTGGTTCTGTGCGAGATATTATTTCAACCAAAGATGGCAAACAAGTGGTAAATGAGATAACCTCTTGGACTTCAGTTACTGATCTTAAAAATCTTACTTATTCATTTAAAACTTATCAAGGGCAGAAGGTATTTCAGGTAAATCTTAAAAAAGCTCTTGAAAAAGCAGGAAAAGGGGTGCAACATATAAAAATGAATTCTGATTTTATAATTCAGGATATTTCAACTGATTTTATTAAATAAAAAAAACCTAAACAGTTAGCAAACGGGACGGGGCTAATTATTTTACCTAAAACATAATCTTCTCATTTTACTTTAACAACAATTGCTTTGAACGATTCAGGTTGGTTCATGGCTAAATCGGCTAGGACCTATGAGATTTTTTAATTTAACAACCTCCCTTAATTTTTACTTCTTTGGGTTTCACAGGTTGCGACAGATTTTTAAAAACCTCAACCAAAGCATTCATCTCCTGCTGCAGTTTTACACGGTAATGATAAATATTCATTTCAGTTTTTGAGGCATTTTGTGGTTCAATAATCTGATCAGAAAATAGTTGTTTAAAATCTTTTGATGTTTCTTTAAGAATAAAGTTGTCGGATTTACCAATATATTTTGCCCATAAACACGACTTTTTAGCCAGGGTATCCGTATCAGCATAAAAATAATTTGTCTTCAATTTCTGATTAAAAATGCCCTTCCATTTTCGGTCATTCAACTCCTCAAAAGGTATATTGATTGCCATTGGAATATGATAACTATTAAATTCCTCTTTCGGCCGAACATCAATTACATTTATATTATAATGGTGATTGGCAATTTCAAAAGCGAGCTGGTCGGCAGAAATTTCTTTAAAAACACACTTTTGTTGACGCTTTGCATTTGCAATCCTGTTTTGTATCATCTCATCTTTCGAAGGTGTAGCAACTATTACCGCCAGAACAAAAAAAGCAAGGCCAATACCAATACCATAAGTAATCAGTTTCCTGCGTGAAAACTGTGCTTTGTAGTTATTTACTTTGTTCTCAATTAAATGAGTAAAATAAAATGCGATAAAAGCCAGAACTGTTAACAGAACCGCAAACAATAGTCTCGATATTCCAAGTTTTTCATATATCAATACAGGGCCCCAATTTTCGGCTGAATATATATTTTCAAAAACCGGGTATGCTTCTGCAAAAATGATAATCCCCAAAACCGATCCGCCAACAAAAGCCATCGCATCAAATTTTCCAATTGCAGCAGCACAAATACTTGTACCCGGACAAAAACCACCAATAATAAATCCAAGTCCCATAATTGCACCACCGGCAAGCGCGGAGTACAAAAATGTTGGATTGATATAAATCAGAGTTAAATCCAGAATTCCCCAATGATTAAATAACAATATTCCAACCATTGCGGTAACTCCAGCTGTAAAAAAAACTTTCAGCACAGTAAAATCGTATCCATAAAACAATCCTACCAGCTTTTTAGTAGAAGAGAAACCGGCTTGTTCTAAAACAAAACCAAAACCAATTCCTGCTAAAAGTGCGATAATTAAGCTAAATTCATTACTAATGATAAAAGGTACTAATGGTCCCATAATTTTTATTTTAGCCAGAGTTTTCTAAAAAAATAAGCGAATAAATAGGCTGAACCAAAAATTGCCAGCATAGTAATGATTCCACCAAACGACATGACTGCCATACCGCTTAAAGCTGAACCACTGGTACATCCCCGTCCGAGTTGCGAACCAAGTCCAAAAAGTAAACCGCCAATTATGGCCGCCACAATTCTTGTAAAGTTTGTAATATTTGGCCCACGCTCCAGTTTAAGCCCAACACGCCCTGACAAAACACCAGAAATAAATGCACCAATAATTACTCCAATCACTTCAAATACAAGCCAGTCTTTTAAAGGTCCTCCGGGATGTGATTCAGTATAATCTTTTAAATAAGGTGTGTTATTTGTATGTTCAGGAGCAATTTTTTCAATTGCTGATAATGTCACACTTTTTACAGCTCCGCTTGCTCCCAGTCCACGTCCCGTAACATAAATAGTTCCCAATAAAACCAGGCCCATTAAAAAACCGGCGAGATAAGGATTCATGTATAATTTTGATTTCATTTTTCTCAGTTTTTAACTTTTGTTTTTGTTTTCCTCTTCATCATCCAAATCTTCATATCCTGTTAGCATAGCGTTAATGTTCGAAGTTGGTGTTTCCCCGGTAGTTGTCATGTAAACATGTATTACTAAAAATATCATTAAAAGAATTGCTCCGAGTGTATGCCAAAATGCAATACTTTCCAAAGGATAATTTTCAATGACAACGATATTATTTTGATCTATTGTTTTGTATAGCAGGTACAGTATGCCTGAACTTACTGTTAATGGGATTAACAGCAATTTAAAAAATAAATAAACCAAACGTTGCAGCGGATTTAATTTTCGCAATTTTGTTTTTGAAGTAGGGTGTGGTTCTCCCCTAAATATTCCCACCAGATAATATAAAACCTGATCCTTCAATTTATTTGTCGTCGGAATATACTGACGCCACTCCCCTGTTGTAAAATGCCAGAATATGGCAAAAACAATTAATCCGATTAACATCCAGGAAGCAATCCGGTGGAATTGTGCTGCTTTTTCAAATCCAAATATTTCAAAACTACCGTGCACTTCAAACCCTGTCAGAGCCAGAAAAATAATCAGCGAAGCCTGTGTCCAGTGCCAAAAACGTTCAAAGCCGCTATAAATATATACTTTGTTCATGTTCTATTATTTTATCCATCTAAATCATCTGACAAATCCTGTCCGTGATATTCAATAATTTGTTTGCTGTATTTATCATTATAAACTTTTAGCCCTACCCGAATGGCCCCATGCCCGAAAACACCCACAATTGTTAGGATATAAAGCCAGAATCCCCATTTATCGAGCATTTTGTTTGTATCCCGCCCGGGAACATAAAAACCCGTTAAATTGGCCAATCGCCCATTTTCTCTTGTATGACATTCAACACAGGACAAAGCTTGCTCTTTGGGAGCAACCATGTGATTGACAGGCCAGTACATCTTTGTTTTTATAAAACCATAATTACCGCTATAGGGCAAACCGGCATTGTGCATTCCAGCTGCAGCAGATTTATTCCAATCAAAATCTTTCCAATATGCACTATCTCCTTTTTCTTCTGCGTATAAATGCGGTTGAATAAGAATCATGTGTTCTTTATCATAAATTTGGTCGCCAATATGAATTTTCACAGGAACAATTTTTGAATCCTTTTCGTTATGAGAACCAAAAAGTGTATTTATCTGTACAGGGATGGTTGTTATTTTGTCACCTAATTTATATTGTCTGGCTGTACCATTAAACCAAACATAATCCGGTTTTACATTTCGCTCCCATTTAAACGATCCCTTTATAGATAAATAATCATGGTTTCCAAGAGAATCTTCTTCATGAAATGGTTGTCCATCTTTTAATTTACCTGCATCAGACCAGTACCACGCCATTTTAGTAGAATTTACTTTTGCGTACTCAGGAATATGGCAGGCCTGACATGAAACTTTTGAACCATGTCTGTTTAAAACATTACTAAAATGTGGTGTATTGGTGTGACAATCTTCGCAATTCGCCCGATTTGTATTGCTGGTTGAAACCGAATATAATTTTCCCAGAATCTGATGATTTTCTGCGGTGTGGCAATCAACACATTCCATGTTCATTCCATTGGATGCCATGTGAACATCAACATCACGGCTGCAAGACAATAGAGCAGCTTCTAAATCTCCATGTTTTACATTGTTTCCACCACCACTGAAAAAATGACAAGATCCACAATTGCCTTTTTGTGGGCGTCCAACACTTTGTGCTACACTTTTAAGATTTACCAGCCTGTCAGGATAGCCCGCCATTGATGCACCTTTCATATAATCCTCGCTATTATCGTGGCAAACCATACAATCTACATTTCTTGCATTTTCAAAGTCATATTTATTACTGTCCATTCCAAAACCAATATGACATTTGGCACATGCTTTTTCATTTGAGTTTGAACCGATACAAAAATTATTCAGTACATTCTTTTTACCTGTTAATGAAACGCCTTCACCTTTAACATAAGACAAACGTTCCCAATTCCAATGGGATGAAGCCATCACTTCTTTATGCGTTTCCGTATGACATGAAAGACATGCCTCAGTGACCTCCTGTGGTGTTTTAAAATCCTTTTGCAACTCCGGCAGTTTGTAATGATTTACAGAAGGAATAGGTTTAAATGCGTATTCTTGTTTTAATAATTCCAATTTAAGGTTATATGTTTCTTCTTTGTGTAACACATTTACCAGAACCAAAGAAACAATAACAAGAATAACAACTATAAATATATTCTTAAGCATAGTACTTATTTTACGTATTATTCATACAATATGAAATAATCTTATTCGAACTTTTGTTCGTTTTATATGCCGCAAATATATTTATTTATATATTTATAAATATCAATAAAATGATATTTTAAACAAGTAGAGTACTACATTGTTATAAACTTATGTTCTAAACATGTAATATACAACAACTTTCAAATTACCTCAAAAACAAAATTTAGATGTATTCTAAACAAAAAACCCTGATCCGTCAACTGACGGATCAGGGTATATATTTCACCTTATAATATAATTCTTATTTTACTTTGTCAACAATTGCTTTGAACGTTTCAGGTTGGTTCATTGCCAAATCGGCTAAAACTTTCCTGTTGATTTCAATCTCGTTCTTTTTCAACAATCCCATGAATTGTGAATATGACATTCCTTCTAAACGGGCTGCAGCATTAATACGCTGAATCCACAATGCACGGAATGTTCTTTTTTTAACTTTTCTGTCGCGGTATGCATACGTTTGTCCTTTTTCCCAGGAGTTTTTTGCAACCGTCCAGACGTTTTTACGCGCTCCGAAATAACCTTTAGTTTTTTTCAGTAATTTCTTTCTCCGGGCACGTGATGCTACATGATTTACACTTCTTGGCATACTTTTTACTTTTTTGATAATTGGCGATCCGACTATTGGCGGATGCTTTAAAGCTCAATTACCTGGTTAATAACTAATTTTACCTTTTTAAAAGGAATTATTTGAAGATCCGTCAGCCGACGGATTACTTCATGCACAATAAAAGTTTAACGTTGCTTTCGTTTGTCTTATCGATTGTTGTCCAATAAGTCAAATTACGCTTACGTTTTGTACTTTTCTTAGTCAAAATATGACTTTTGTAGGCGTGCTTCCTTTTAATTTTACCACTTCCGGTTAGTCTAAATCGTTTTTTAGCTCCGGAATTCGTTTTCATTTTTGGCATAATCCCTACTTATTAAAATGTTATCAAAGAACTTTATTATAATTGTGTTTCAACACTAAAACAAGTTGCTTTTAACGGCTACTTATTTCTTTTTAGGTGAAATAAACATTGTCATTCTTTTACCTTCAAGCCTTGGCATTTGCTCTACTGTTCCTAACTCTTCAAGGGATGTTGCAAGTTTTAGCAACAAAATCTCACCTTGTTCTTTAAACAAGATTGAGCGTCCCTTAAAAAATACAAAAGCTTTAACTTTTGCACCTTCCTGTAGGAATTTTTCAGCGTGACGCAATTTAAACTGAAAATCGTGCTCATCGGTTTGTGGGCCAAAGCGAATTTCTTTCACCACTACTTTTGTAGTTTTGGCTTTCATCTCCTTTTGTTTCTTTTTTTGCTGATAAAGAAACTTTGAATAGTCGATGATTTTACAAACCGGTGGATCGGCTTTTGGCGAAATTTCTACCAAATCCAATTCCAATTCGTCTGCTATCTTTAATGCCTCGCGTAACTGGTAAATTCCCGGGTTTTCAATATTGTCTCCCACTAAACGTACCTGTGGCACCCTGATTTTGTGATTAATCCGGTGTTGTGGTTCCTGCTCTCTTCTGGGCTGGAAATTTCTTCTCGGACCTCTTCTCTTAATAGCTATAATGCGTTCCTCCTTAAGTTAGTTATACAATCCTGATAATTGATCTCTTACTTCTTTTGTTATAAATTCTGCGAACTCCTCGTTTGTCATTATGCCTTTGTCTCCTTCGCCCTGTCTCCGCACAGCAACTGAATCAGACTCTGCTTCTTTTTCTCCAACAATTAACAGGTAAGGAATTCGTTTTAATTCGTTGTCGCGTATCTTCCTACCAATCTTTTCGTTACGATCATCAACAACGCTGCGAATATCGGAAATATTTAGAAATTCTGAAACTTTTTTAGCATAATCGTTATACTTTTCACTGATAGGTAATACAACGACCTGCTCTGGTGTAAGCCATAACGGAAATTTTCCGGCAGTGTGTTCAATAAGCACGGCCACAAACCGTTCCATCGATCCGAATGGTGCACGGTGAATCATAATCGGACGATGGCGATTATCATCGGCACCAATATATTCCAGTTCAAAACGCTCCGGCAAGTTGTAATCTACCTGAATGGTTCCCAATTGCCAGCTTCGTCCCAATGCGTCTTTAATCATAAAATCGAGCTTCGGACCATAAAAAGCGGCTTCTCCCAGTTCTGTAACTGTATTTAAACCTTTTTCGGTGCAAGCTTCAATAATTGCCTGTTCTGCTTTATCCCAATTCTCCGGACTTCCGATGTATTTTTCTGGCTTTTGCGGATCTCTCAACGAAATCTGAGCTGTATAGTTTTCAAAATTTAAGGCTTTAAAAATGATAAAAATAATGTCGATAACCTTTTTGAATTCATCTTTAAGCTGATCGGGGCGGCAGAAAATATGGGCATCGTCTTGGGTAAAACTGCGAACACGTGTTAAACCATGTAATTCGCCACTTTGTTCGTAGCGATACACCGTTCCAAACTCGGCCATACGAACCGGAAGATCTTTGTACGAACGTGGCCACATTTTGTATATCTCGCAATGGTGCGGGCAGTTCATTGGTTTTAACAGGTATTCTTCTCCTTCAGCCGGTGTATTAATTGGCTGAAATGAATCCTGACCATATTTTTGATAATGACCTGATGTTTTGTACAATTTTACATCTCCGATGTGAGGAGTCATTACCTGCTCGTAACCATATTTTTTCTGTACTTTTTTCAGAAAATTTTCGAGTTGCTCGCGCAATTGAGCACCTTTGGGCAGCCATAATGGCAAACCTTGCCCAACAGATTCTGAAAAGCCAAACAACTGCATTTCTTTACCTATTTTACGATGGTCGCGCTTTTTGGCTTCTTCAACCATCTCGAGGTATTCCTGCAGCATTTTTGCTTTCGGGAAGGTAACACCGTAAACACGGGTAAGCATTTTGTTTTTCTCGTCGCCACGCCAATAAGCACCTGCAATTGCTGTAAGTTTAATCGCTTTAATGTAACTTGTATTAGGCAGATGGGGCCCCCGGCATAAATCGGTAAAGTTACCTTGCTGATATAAAGTAATTGTTCCGTCTTCCAATTCGCCAATTAACTCTTGCTTCAGTTCATCGTCTTTTTCTGAGAACATGGCCAAAGCTTCGTCTTTTGAAATATCAGAACGTGTAATATCATTTTTCTGACGTGCCAGTTCAAGCATTTTTTGCTCAATCTTTTGCAAGTCCTTTTCCGATAAAACTTTTCCTTCGGGTAAATCTATGTCGTAATAAAAACCTGTATCAACAGTTGGTCCAATGCCAAATTTTGTTCCCGGGTAAAAAGCCTCAATGGCCTCTGCCATAAGGTGTGCAGAAGAATGCCAAAAGGTTTCTTTTCCTTCTCTGTCATCCCAGGTGTGCAATTTTATATTGGCATCAGCGCTTATTATTCGCGATAAGTCCCAAATTTCGCCATCAACTGTAATAGACAAAACATCTTTTGCCAAACGATTTGATATTGACCGGGCAATTTCCAGTCCGTTTACAGGCTCTGCAAATTCGCGCACACTGTTGTCAGGAAGTGTAATTTTTATCATTTTTATTATAACTCCTATTATTGCTAAATTTATTTTGCGCGGCAAAGATAAACAATCCTTTGATACTAGGAAGAATTGAACACTAGCTTATTCGTGTTTTGTAACGTTTTTTCAACACTCCCGTGTTAAATCAAAATTAAAGCTGCTATATTTTGCTAAATATAGAGTTTTAACACACACTCCATTCTTTCATATTAAAAGAATTTTATCCGCATTGATTTTAAATTAACACTTTTAGAGCTATTATTTTTACAATTCGGCGATATTTTTAGGTTTTATTGATTTCTTTGCAACAGACAGTAAAGGAATTCGATAGATTATAATTTTATAAATCATGAAATTTAGAGATCCGGAAGATTGTGCTACTCTGGAAGAAATAAGGTGTGAGATTGACAAAATTGACAAGCACATTGTTTTGCTTTTTGCTGAACGGCATAAATATGTTGAAGCTATTGTTCGATTTAAAGATGATGAAAATGCCATTATTGCCGAGGATCGAAAACAATCGGTAATCAGGCAACGCCGCGAATGGGCAGAAAAAAATGGATTAAATGCCGATATTTTTGAACAAATATACAGGCTTTTAATAGAGAGTAACATAAAACATGAAATGGAATTATTGAAATTAAAAAAGAAAAAATAATGTACAAAGCAGACATAAAAGTAATGGATTGCACAGTGCGCGACGGTGGGCTAATGAACAAATGGCAATTTAGCGATGAATTTGTACGTGGTTTTTATAAAAGCTGCGTTGAAGCCGGGATTGATTATATGGAAATTGGCTATAAAAGCAGTGAATCGGCTTTTTCGAGAGAAGAAGTTGGCCCGTGGAAATTCTGCGATGATAAAGACCTGCGACGTGTTGTTGGCGATAATGATACAAATTTAAAGCTATCGGCGATGGCCGATATTGGCAGAATTGCGCCTGAAGACATCCCTCCGGCAAACGAAAGTTTGATTGATATGTTACGCGTAGCATGTTACTGCCACCAGGTTGACAAAGCCATTTGGTTGGCAGAACACTGCATGGATAAAGGATACGAGGTTACCATAAACTTAATGGCTGTTTCAAAAGTAAATGAGTCGGATTTGGACGAAGCCTTAGCCGACCTTGCAAAATCGCGTGTTCCAATAATTTATGTTGTTGATAGTTTTGGCAGTTTATATTGCGAGAGTATCGAGCGTTTGGTGAAAAAATATGCAAGTGCCATGCCTGAAAAAGAACTCGGAGTACATGCACACAATAACATGCAGTTGGCTATGTCGAATACCATCACCTCTTTAATTAATGGTGTTACTATGCTCGACGCCACCTTACTGGGAATGGGGCGAGGCGCCGGGAACTGCCCAGTTGAGATTTTAATTGCTTTTTTAAAAAATCCGAAATACAGGTTATTACCCCTGCTTGATGCCATTCAGAACCATGTTAAACCATGGCAGGAAAAAATTGATTGGGGATACCACGTTCCTTATCTGGTAACCGGAGCCATGAATGAACATCCACGAAGTGCCATGAAATGGATGGATTCAGATCAGAAAGATGACTTCGTATCATTTATGAAAGAAATGCACGACTACGAGCTTCTGGAATAAAAATATATTTGGATTAAAATAAAAAAGGATGCATCTGAAGATTTTAGCTTTGAGGATTGCATCCTTTTTTTCTCTTACCCCGAATCTACAACTCTCCCCCCCCAGCCTACTGATTTGCAGAGCAATACTCTTAAAAAAGATTATTATTTATACCTGATTAGCCATTCGAATAACATTTTTCTATTTTTGTTCACGAGAAAAAACATGGAGCTATTCATACGCCATTCCTGAATAGGAATAACGAATTTACCCCAAAAGGTTATGCTCTGCAAAATTTTAATGAAATGAAAAAATTGCTTATTTTATTGGTCACATTTCTGATTTCCGCTTCGTTACAGGCACAACAAACGCAAAAAATTAGCTTAGAAGATATTTTTGTTAAAGGAACATTTCGTGCACAATCAGTTTACGGTTTGCGTTCGATGAATGATGGCATTCATTATTCAACGCTTGAAGGAAGAACAAAAATTGTAAAATACAGTTATAAAACGGGTGATGAAGTTGAGGTTATTTTCGACATAAAAGAAGTTAAGGATGCGCCTATAACGTCTTTTTTAAATTACCAGTTTAGTGATGATGAAACAAAAATTTTGTTGACGACCAAACGCCAATCCATCTACCGCCACTCTTACACGGCAGAATATTACGTCTGGAATTCAGTAACCCGGGAATTAACTGAACTATCGGATAAAGGAGCACAACAGCTGGCCACCTTCTCACCTGATGGCAATTACATTGCCTACGTACGCGACAACAACATTTTTATAAAAAACTTAAAGTTTGGCAGCACCCACCAAGCTACAACAGATGGCAAATTTAACGAGATTATTAACGGAGCTCCTGATTGGGTTTACGAAGAAGAATTTGGCTTTAATAAAGCGTTTTGGTGGTCGCCCGACAGTAAATTCGTAGGCTACCTTCGTTTTGACGAACGGGAAGTCCCCGAATTTTCGATGCCCATGTATGCGGGAGCTGCTCCCTCCTATACTGACAACGAATTGTACCCCGGAAAGTATACGTTTAAATACCCAAAAGCCGGTGAAAAAAATTCAGTGGTAGAAGTTTATTCGTACGAGGTTAAATCAAAAACCGGAATAAAAGTAGACATAGGTGATAAAACGAACATTTACATTCCGCGATTACAGTGGACTCCGGATGCCAATAACCTGGTTGTGATGCGATTAAACAGACATCAAAATCAGATGGATATTTTGTATGCTAATCCTTACACAGGAGATACCCGAAATTTTCTTACAGAAAAGAACGACCGTTATATAGCAGAAGATTTTCTGGATGCGTTTACCTACCTTGAGAATGGTAATTTTGTTGTTAAAAGCGAACGCGATGGGTGGTCGCATTTATATTTATACGACAAGCAAGGATTTGAAATGGCCCAACTCACCCAGGGCGAATTTGATGTAACCGATTTTTATGGATACGATTCAGCCCGCGAAATATTTTATTATCAGGCAGCAGCAGAATCGCCTTTACAGCGCGAGGTTTATTATACAAGTCTTGATAAAAAAGTGCAAGGAAAACTTTCTGTAGAAAATGGAACAAACAGGGCCGTATTTAGTAGCAATTTTAAGTATTACATAAACTATTTTAGCAATTCCAAAACCCCGGCATATATCTCGCTTCACGACACAAAAGATGGTGAACAAATTCGTTTTTTACAGGATAATACGGTATTAAAAAACACCGTGCAAAGGATGAATATCCCTCAAAAAGAATTTTTCAGCTTTACCACATCCGAAGGGATCGATTTAAATGGATGGATGCTAAAACCTACAGGGTTCGATCCGGCAAAAAAATACCCGGTTTTGATGACCCAGTACAGTGGCCCCAATTCGCAAAGTGTTACCGATTCGTGGGGACGAGGTGTAGGCTGGAATGAATATTTGGCACAAGAAGGTTTTTTGGTTGTTTGTATTGATCCAAGAGGAACAGGAGCACGGGGCGAAGAGTTTAGAAAAATTACCTATATGCAATTGGGGAAATACGAATCGGACGACCAGGTGGAAGCTGCAAAATACCTCACTACACTTCCCTATGTTGATGCTGCCAATATAGCAATTTTTGGATGGAGCTACGGAGGATTTATGACTCTGCTGGCGATGGAAAAGGGAGGCGAATTATTTAAAGCCGGAATTGCTGTTGCGCCGGTTACCAGCTGGCGTTTTTATGACACCGTTTATACCGAGCGCTATATGCGAACACCACAGGAAAATCCGGAAGGGTACGACGATAATTCGCCACTAACACATGCCGGCGATATAAAAGGGCAATTACTAATTGTACACGGATCTGCCGACGACAATGTTCATGTGCAAAACACTTACGAAATGACCGAAAAAATGGTTCAGTCCGGCGTTCAATTTGATATGGCCATTTACACCAACAGAAACCATGGAATACGAGGAGGAAACACAAGTATGCATTTGTATACTAAGATGACAAATTTTTTAAAAGATAAACTTCAGTAATTAGCTCTGCATTAGCATCATTTGCCTTTATAAAATAAAATTTACGAAAGGAGTAAGTGATAGGCAGCAAGTGCTAAATCTGATTTATACTAAAGCATTTCATTGCAACTAACCATTAAAAAACAAACAAATGAAAAGAATTGGAGGTTATTTTTTTCAGGGAATTCTATTGGTAGCTCCCGTTGCGATTATTGTTTACATTCTGTATTCCCTGTTTATTCGTGTTGATGGCTGGCTGCTAAACACAATTAAACCTCTTATTGGATTTTACGTTCCCGGTTTAGGCATAGCCCTTCTATTTGTTTTTATAACAATCCTGGGTTTTGTTGGCGAAACAACATTGTTGAAACCCATAAAAATTATTGCCGGAAAATTTATTCGGCGAATACCTTTACTAAACTTATTATATACTTCTCTAAACGATCTTTTTTCAGCTTTTGTTGGCAAAGAGAAGAAATTTAATGTACCGGTTAAAGTGCTGTTTAACAATGAGAATAATTTATGGAAACTGGGGTTTATTACAAAAGAATCGCTAGCAGAATTTCAACTCTCAGACTTGTCAGCAGTCTATTTTCCGCATTCTTACAACTTCTCAGGCGAATTATACCTGGTGCCTAACAGTCGCATAGAGAAACTCGATGTATCTCCTGCTGATGTTATGAAATTCGTTGTATCGGCCGGTGTTACCCGAATTGAAAATACTGATTTTTAAAATTTCACAACTAAATTAGAACTTTTTACTCCTCTTTTAAAGTATTGCGACTTTTACCCCTTACTACAAAATGAAGAAAATATTTTATTTTCCCAATTAAAATTGTTTTAAACATTTTAATCACCTAATAATCTTCAAATTACAATTGTTTATTGCAAAATTAATTACCTCATAATTTATCAGAACCGCTGTATTTAAAACTTTTTAGTTAAGCATAATCCCCTTAAATGTATTATATTTTTTAGGATTTAAAATTTTTCATAAAAAACCTGAGAATGTATCATTTAAAACCAAAACGTATGAAAGTTTTCTATTTAATGCTTGTAGCTGTTCTACTTGCATCATGTGCCGAGGAACAACAAAAAAAGATGCCTCCGCTAAAATTAAAAGCGGTTGAAGTTGTTCAAAAAGATGTAATCGAGAAGATTGACTTTGTGGGCCAGGTATATGGATTTCAGGATATTTCAATCCGTGCGCGCGTTGTTGGTTACCTTGAAGGAATTCATTTTAATGAAGGACTTCCGGTAAAACAAGGGCAATTGCTTTATACCATAGATGCACAACCTTACGAGGCCGAGGTAGCTGCCAAGCAGAGTCTTTTGGCTGAAGCAAAATCATTGTATGCAAAGGCGCAGAGCGATTTAAACCGTTATAAACCCCTGGCTGCATCAAACGCAGTAAGCCAGGCAGACTTAGATGGTGCCCAGGTTCAATTTGAAGCAGCCGCAGCCCAGGTTAAAGCGGCAGAAGCGAATCTCGAGATTTCGAAAATACAGTTGGGGTATACTAAAGTTTATTCTCCAATTAACGGTATTATAGGGAAATCGCTTGCAGAAATTGGCGATTTGGTTGGCCAGGCACCGCTGGTGGTACTCAACACAGTGTCGAAAACAAAAGACATTCACGTTGATTTTTTCCTTCCGGAAAACCAATACCTACAAATGGCAAATAGTATCGTTGAAGAAGGAAGCGGACAAATGTATAAAGAGAGCAAGGAACATCGCGTAATTCTTGAATTGGTTTTGGCGGATAATTCGATACACAAATATAAAGGTGCAGTAAACTTTGTAGACCGTGGAGTTGATAGTAACACCGGAACAATACTTATTCAGACGCGTTTTCCTAACCCCGACCTGCTTATCCGTCCGGGGCAATTTGCAAAGGTCAGAATACCGGTAACCCATGAACAAGCCATAATGGTTCCGCAAAAGTGCATAAAAGAACTTCAGGGTCAATATTCAGTTTTTATTGTAAATGCTGAAAATAAAGTAGAAACCCGTCAGTTAGACCCGGCCGGTACTATTGGCGATATGTGGAGAATTAAAGGCGGATTACAAGCAGGAGAAAAGGTCTTGATTGAAGGACTTCAGAAAGTTAGAAATGGAATGTCTGTTGAGGCTGAGATAATTGAATTTGAAAGCCAATTCCCAAACCTATAATTTTTAGCCATGGCAGATAAAAAAGGAAATTTTTTCGTTCACAGGCCTATTGTGGCTATGGTAATTGCCATAGTAATTGTTATTGTAGGCTTTGTAATGCTTAGCGGATTGCCCATTGAGCAGTACCCCAACCTTACGCCTCCAATTGTTCAGGTGCGTGGTACTTATACAGGGGCAAATGCATTAACTGTTGAAGAGTCGATGGCAACTCCACTGGAGCAACAGATAAATGGCGTTGATAATATGATTTACATGAAGTCAACCAATGCCAACGACGGTTCTATGAATATTCAGATATCATTTGATGTTGGAACCGACCCGGATATGAATACTGTATTGGCACAAAACAGGGTATCTGCAGCCACTGCAAAGCTTCCCGAATCGGTTAAAAAGTTTGGCGTAATGACTGAAAAATCGCTTCCAAATATTTTAATGCTAATTGCATTAACTTCCGACGGACGCTACGATCAGGATTTTCTGGGTAACTACGGATTAATAAATATAAAAGACCAACTGGCACGAATTAAGGGAATTGGACGTGTAAATGTAATTGGTGCATCGGATTATTCAATGCGAATTTGGGTTAAGCCCGATCGCCTTGCAGCCATGGAACTTACCATCCCGGAAATATTAAATGCCATTAACCAACAGAATGCGATTGTGCCCGGTGGTAAGTTCGGAGCCGAGCCTTCGCCCCCGGGAACAGAGTTTACCTACACGGTAAGGATGCCGGAGCGTTTTAATTAGCCAGAAGAGTTTGGAGAAATAGTAGTGCGCACCCGCCCGGATGGTTCTCAGGTAAAATTAAAAGACATTGCAGAAATAAGCCTGGGCGTTGAAACATACAGTGCATTTACACGACTAAATGGCGAGGCATGCTCAATTATTGCTCTTTACCAGGCTCCGGGCTCTAATGCCACAGAACTGGCAGCACAGGTAAAACAAGAAATTGAACGTCTCTCAGGATCGTTTCCCGAAGGAATCAAGTACGATATTTCGCTGGACTCAACAGCTGCCATTACTGCGGGAATCAACGATATTGTGGAAACGCTAATTATTGCTCTTATCCTGGTAATTCTGGTGGTGTTTATTTTTATTCAAGACTGGCGGGCAACGCTAATTCCTACCATTGCGATTCCTGTTTCATTAGTGGGTGCATTCATTTTCTTCCCTATGTTGGGGTTTACCATTAATGTACTTTCCTTACTGGGGCTTGTTCTGGCAATAGGTATTGTTGTTGATGATGCTATTGTTGTGGTTGAGGCCGTTCAGGTTAACATTTCAAAAGGAATGAATTCCAAAGAAGCCACTCTTGATGCCATGAGAAAGGTATCGGCGCCGGTTGTTGCCACCACACTTGTACTTGTTGCCGTATTTATTCCGGTGGCAGGTATGGCCGGTATAACCGGAAGATTGTACCAGCAGTTTGCAATAACAATTGTAGTATCGGTTATCGTTTCGTCGGTGAATGCCCTTACCCTAAGTCCGGCATTGTCATCGCTCTTACTTAAAAAACCCAAAGCTTACAAAGGTCCATTGGGATGGTTTTTCGGGAAATTTAACAAATGGATGGGAAAATCAACCGAAGGCTATATGAAACTGACCAATGTTTTTACACGAAAGATAAAACGAGGTGTTGTATTCATTCTGGTAATTACTGCGGGAATGGGTGTGTTTGGAAAACTTGTTCCCGGTGGATTTATTCCGGCAGAAGATATGGGATATCTGTTTATTAATATGCAGTTACCCGATGCAGCATCTTTACAACGTTCGGATGAAGTGGCAAAAAAAATCGAGAAAATACTGGAAGATATTCCTGAAATAGAATATGTTACTAATGCGACTGGTTTTAGCATGTTGTCTGGTGCAATGGCAACAAACACCGGTTTTATGTTTATTGCCCTTAGAAACTGGGACGACCGTGATAAAACCGCGAATGACATCATTCTCGAAATTAACAAGCGTTTAATGGTACAGGTTAATGAAGCCCAGGTTTTTGCATTTGGCCCACCCGCTATTCCCGGATTAGGTAATGGTTCTGGCTTTAGTATAATGTTGCAAGACCGCGGCGGCAACACACCTGATTACCTGGCCGCAAATGCCGCTAAATTTATGCAGGCAGCCAATGCACGCGAAGAAATTGGTAATGCATTCACCACCTTTCAGGCCAATGTTCCGCAGCGTTATTTAAATATAGATAAGGAAAAGGCACTAAAAATGGGGGTTTCGTTAAATGATTTATACACAACCGTTGGTGCATTTATGGGCGGTGCGTATGTAAACGACTTTACCCGCTTTGGGCGCTTATATAAAACGTACATTCAGGCAGAACACGAATACCGTGTTTCTGAAAAGGACATCAATAACTTTTTTATAAAAAACAACAATGGGAATATGGTTCCCTTGGCCACCCTGGCAACGGTTGAACCAATCTCAGGTCCGGAATATACCAACCGCTTTAATCTGTACCGGGCTGTGGAAATTACAGGAGCACCGGCACAAGGTTATACATCTGCGCAAGCCATGCAGGCACTTGAAGAGGTGGCTGCCGAAGTATTACCGGCTGATATGGGCTATCAATGGAATGCCATGTCGTACCAGGAAAAACAAGCATCCGGGTCACTGGGTATAATCATGATTTTCTCGCTGCTATTTGTTTTTCTTATCCTCTCGGCACAATACGAAAGCTGGTCGTTGCCATTTAGTATTTTACTTGGAACGCCATTCGCCATTTTTGGGGCGCTATTTGCCTTGTGGGGAGCGCGTATGTTTAGCACCTCGTTCGAGAATAACATATTTGCACAGGTAAGCTTTGTGATGTTGGTTGGTATGGCGGCAAAAAATGCCATACTGATAGTGGAGTTTGCCAAAGAAGAATTTGACCGTGGTAAAAGTCTTTTTGATGCTGCGACAGAAGCAGCACGCTCAAGATTCAGACCAATTTTAATGACTGCCTTTTCATTCATACTTGGCATTTTCCCGCTTGTAGTTGCATCAGGTTCAGGCGCTGAAGCACGAAAAGTAATGGGTATGGCACTTCTCGGAGGAATGACATTGGCAACCTTACTTGGCGTATTCTTTTACCCCATGCTTTTTGTGTTTATTGGTAAAATTGCCGGCTATGAAAAAAAGCGGGATTTGAAAGCAGCACACTCAGAACAAAACAAATGAAGAACCTTACAATACAAAAAAGACATAAATGAAACGAAATAGAACATATAATTTAACCGTTTTTGTTGCGCTTTTACTGTTGGCAAGCAGTTGCATGGTTGGACCTAATTTTCAGGAAGCGGCAGTTGAAGCACCAGAAAGCTATCGCTTTCAGGATACTACTGCAACAAAAAGCGACACTGTGAACTGGCAGGTACTATTTAACGATCCGGTTTTGGCAACCTTAATCGATTCAGCTATGGCCAATAATCTCGACCGGCTAATGGCTGTTTCAAGCATAAATGAAGCACGAGCTTATCTGGGCATGGCCAAAGCCGATTTATATCCGCATATTTCTTATTCTGGCTCGTTGGCCTACGGAAATTCACAAGCCCCTTCCCTGTCGGCCATGTCGTCGTTAAATGCCGTGGCCAATGTTAACTGGGAAATTGATTTTTGGGGCAAATACCGAAGAGCAACCGAAGCTGCAAAGGCAGACTTGCTTGCCTCTGAATTTGGACTAAAAGCATTGGAACTAAGTCTGGTGACACAAGTAGCCACTACTTATCACACCTTGCTCGATTACAGGAACAGACTGGAAATAGCACAAAGAACACTGGAATCAAGAACTGAATCATCCCGTATTATTCGCGAACGTTTTGATAAAGGTATAGTTCCGGAAATTGATGTAAACCAGGCAGAAATTCAGGAAGCAACTGCGGCAGCTTCTATTCCGGTTTACGAACGCTCCATTGCCTATACTGAAAATGCACTTAGTGTTTTAATAGGAGAAAATCCGATGCCGATTATAACAGAAACTTCGCTTGAAGAGCTTCCGTTTCCGGCGGTAGTTCCTTCAGGATTACCCTCGGAATTATTGGAGCGCCGCCCCGACATATTACAGGCTGAACAAATGCTTAAAGCCCAAAATGCGCGTATTGGTGTGGCTCAGGCAATGCGTTTCCCATCAATTAGTTTAACCGGATTGTTAGGGCTTGCCAGTGCCGATCTGGCGGATTTTAACTCGGATGACGCATTTATTGGCTCGCTGGGTGCCGATTTATTTGGCCCCGTTTTTCAGTTTGGAAAAAATAAACGACGGGTAGAAGCACAACGCGAGGTTACCGAACAAATGAAGTTTAACTACGAAAAGGCCGTATTAAATGCTTTTCGCGAAACAGAAGATGCCCTTGTTTTCATTAGTACAACAAGCCGGGAACTTGAATTTGTTAGTAAACAGCTTGAAGCATCGAAAAATGCTGCAGAACTGTCGCGCCAACGATACGATGGAGGAGTTACGAGCTATCTTGAAGTACTGGATGCCGAGCGCGTGGAGACTGTAAAATAAACTCTGTCTATAAGTTTAAAACATTTAATATTGCAACTTATGACAGACAGGAAAAAAGAAT
>CAJXZG010000040.1 GCA_913063265.1 uncultured Prolixibacteraceae bacterium
TTTTCGATAATGGGATTATTTCCGCCTTTTATCGGAGCCGAAGCAGGTGTATTTATGCACCAAAGAAATGGAGATAAATGGAAATCTAAGAAGGCTCTGGAATTGCCTTTTGCCCATCGCTGCGAAATCATCAATAAAAATGGAGTAAACTACCTGTTTGCAGCTTCGGTAAGTAAATACAAAGCTAATCCTGAAGATTGGTCAAAACCCGGAGAAATGCATTTGGTAAAACTTTCTGATAAAGCTGAACTGCCCTTAAAATCTGAAATAATAGATAAAAGCCTGACAAGAAACCACGGAATGTTACGCTCTGATATTTTGGGTGAAGAATTGCTTTTTATCTCGGGAGCCGAAGGAATTTTCTATTTTGAAATGGAACAAGATAATTGGGCAAAGAAACAGTTTTTTGACAAAGAAGTAAGCGAATTTGGCTTTGTGGATTTGGATAATGACGGTCAAAAGGAGTTGGTTACCATTGAACCTTTTCATGGCGAAACTTTAAATGTATACAAAAAAAATGATGGGAAATGGGAACTTCAATTCAGCGATACGCTTTCTTTTGGTCATGGTTTAAGCTGTGGCATTTTTAATGGTGAACCGATAATTGTTGTGGGTAGCCGAAGAGGTTCTTATGCCCTCGATTTGTTTAAAATAAAAGACAAAGAAAACTGGAAGTTTAGCAGAAAATGTATTGAAGAAGATGCCGGTCCAACCCAAACCCAGGTTTTTTCTGCCAATAGAAAAGATTATATTTTGAGTGCTAACCAAAAGAAGAATGAGGTAGTTTTGTATTATTAATTTAGAGTATATTGAGGGCTTCACTTAGAGTGAAACCCTCAATAAAAACTATTTTCTCTTCACTTCAACATTAGCCAGTTTTTCCCAGTATTGAATCAATCCGCCATGGTCGTGCTCTGCTTTGCCATCGGCTTTTAAGGCTTTCATATATTCCATTATTTGTACTGTTAAAGGAATTGGGGCATCAATTTCAAGTGCCGTGTCGCGAACATTCAGCAAATCTTTTGTATGCATTCTTATGGGGCCGCCGGGTTTAAAATTACGATCCAAAATCAACGGCATTTTTGCATCCAAAACAGTGCTGCCTGCCAATCCTCCCCGAATTGCCTGGAAAACTTTTTCGGCATCAACACCGGCTTTTTCGGCAAAAACCATAGCCTCACCCACAGAAGCCAGATGCATCGCCACCATAATCTGGTTGGCCAGTTTACAAATATTTCCGCTGCCAATTTCCCCGATCAGCACTGCCGAAGCTCCCATTGCTAAAAGAATATCTTTTACACTTTCAAAAACTTCTTCTTTCCCGCCTACCATAATCGAAAGGGTACCGTCAATAGCTTTTGGTTCTCCGCCGCTAACCGGAGCATCCAACATTTCTACTTCTTTTGTCAATGCAAGACCAGCAACCTTTTTAGCCGTAATAGGTGAAATCGAACTCATATCAATAATTACCGTGCCCGATTTTGCCCCTTGCAAAACTCCTTTTTCACCTGTAATTACATCTTCTACCTGGGGAGAATTAGGCAACATGGTAATAACTACGTCACTATTTTCCGCCACATGTTTTGGAGATTCACCGCGCAAAGCACCTGCCTGTATAACTTCGTTTAAAGATTTCGGATTGATATCAAGGGCCATAAGCGAATAACCCGCTTTCAGGAGATTTAACGACATGGGTTTCCCCATTACTCCCAGCCCGATAAAACCGATTTTTTTAGTTTGATTTTGCATAGCTTCTAATTGGTATTTTTGGATTATAAAAACATCCTAAGATAGGTAAATAATTCATCACAAAATTTAATTTTTTTGGCTATAAACAGTCCGGATTGCTGTTTTGACATAAAGTTTCATTTTTGTGCGTTCTGGCTACCAATACTTTACGTTGGTCTATTTAATTCTTTTTTAAGGAGGGTATGTCTTAATTTTATGTTGAGAAAAGAAAAAAGCCATGAAAACAAAAGCCATTAAAACAGCAATTTTTATTCTTTCCTTAATTTATATGTTTCCTGATTTTGGATTTTGCCAATCAAAAATTTTAGGAAAATGGGAAGGAAAATTTATGAACGATTTCAAAACCATTCTTGAGATCGACCAAAGTAATAATAAGGGATATGTGGGCAAAATTATCATGTTTAGCGGAAATGATATTATTCAGAATGATCCAATCTCAAATATCCGGATTGAGCAAAATACGGTATCCTTTCGAATTGAAGCTAAAGAAACAGATTTTAAAGGAGAATTAAATGCAAAAGACACAGAGCTAAAAGGTGTGTTTATTTTCCCGGACCAATCAGAACATCCAATCCATCTTACAAAAAATGCTCTTGAAAGTTCTGCTGCAGAAGTAGAACCTAAATCTTTTCGTGAACTAAAACATCATAAATACAGTGTTGAGGAACTACAGCAGGATTATCATTTTTTACTTGATAAAATAAGGGAATATCATCCGCAACTATATTCCTGTATTTCAAAAAAGGATTTTGAGATTCTGGTGAGAAATACAGAGGCCAAAATCAATACAGAATTTACACTTTCTGAATTTTTTATTCTAATATCACCTGTCGTAGAATCGATAAAATGTAGTCATACAGGAATACGCTTACCGTCGGATTATGAATCTTTAAACCAACAAAATGGAAATTATCTCCCCTTTGAAGTATTTTTTGATGGTCAAAAATTTTATTATTTAAAATCAATTGAGTCATGCGATACAAATCTAATCCCCGGTGACGAAATTGTAAGTATTAACCAGCTTCCTGTTTCAGAAATAAAAAATCTGCTGTACTCTTTTATCCCGGTAGAAGGTCAAAATAAGTCAACAAAAATTTATCAGATAAATCAAAACTTTAATTCCATTTTTAACCTGATTGACGATTCGAATCAATTTCAAATCGTTACACTCAGGAACGGTAAAATCATAAAAAGTACAGTCCAGGCCTGTGCTTTGAATAAGCCTGGAATTACTAAAAAAGAAAAAAATCGTATCCCGCTTAATTTTTATATAGACAAAAAAATCAATTTGGGAATATTAGAAATTAATTCGTTTATGTTTGGAGATATAAATCAATACATTCAGGAAATGGATGGTATATTTAAAACTTTACAAACTGAGAATGTTAATCAATTGCTAATAGATTTGCGGGGTAATCAGGGCGGACATCCGATATTTGCTGCCCAACTTTTGTCGTACCTGGTTGACAGTGATTTTGTTTATTTTAAAAGAAATGAAGACGTTCCCGATTTCGAACCACTTTATAATCCTATGCAAGCCAGCACAATTCGATTTGACGGTAACGTATTTGTTTGGTTGGATGGCGGTTGCTTATCCACAAGCGGGCATTTAATATCTTTGATAAAATATCACACTCCGGCTGTTTTTATAGGACAAAAGCCGGGTAGCACTTACCGATGTAACGATTTAAGTATCAAGAAAACTTTACCTAATACAAAAATTGAAGTCAATATTCCCCGCACAACATTCGAAACAGCTGTTGCAGACTATTTTGAATCGCATCCTTTTGAAGTGGATTTTATAATTGAATATTCGATAATTGATCTTTTATCTGGAAGGGATTTATATCTGGATTTCCTGAAATCCAATTTGCTTCAACCATAAAAAAAGAGCTAAATGATTTTAATCAAATAACTCTTTTTTGTTTTAACCAAAAGTAATTTAACCTTTTTTGAGTGCAGCCAATACTCTTTCTCTGGTAATTGGCATTCTGAAAACACGGGCGCCACACGCATCGAAAACAGCATTGGCAACAGCGCCTCCAACACTTATAATTGCGGGCTCACCTCCACCTTGAGGAGGTTCATCCACCGCATCTACTGAATGTGACTCAATTATTTCAGGAATAGTTGAGAACAAGGGTAAATCGTAATTTCCAAAACTGTTTGTTTTTACTTCTCCCCAGTCAAATTCAACATCTTCAGAGAGTGTATAACCCAATCCCATATTTACACATCCTTCAGCTTGTATAGCAGTTCCTTGTGGATTAATAACCTGACCCATATCCTGACCCACAACGGCACGAACAACTTTTACTTCACCTGAATCAGAATTTACCCTGACTTCAACAATAATGGTAACCAATGTTCCGGCATCCGTTCCAACGGCTATGCCGCGTCCTTTGCCTTTCTCAGGTTTCCAGTCTTTCCAACCGAATTTTTCTGCAGCAAGCTTTAATGACCGAACCGCTCTATTGTCGCTCATATTTTTTAAGCGGAATTCCAAAGGATCCATCCCGATACTATGAGCCATAATATCTATCTGTGATTCACGTGCAAAAGTGTTGGTTGGATTTCCCGGAGCCCTCCATGCACCTGTAAAAAACGGGTGTACCCCATTTTTATCGAGGGTTGTTGTTTTATGATTTGGAACACCATAAAAAAGTTCTGTTCCCCGGGCCCCTGCACAATAAGTATTAAAATCAAAAAATTTTATTGTTCCATCTTTGCTAATACCTGAGTTTATTTTTACCACCGCCGCAGGTTTAAATCTGTCGTACATAAATTCTTCCTGACGGCTCCACATTAGCTGAACAGGTGTGCCTTCAACCATTTTAGCAATCCGCGCAACTTCATTGGCTTGTTGGTTATAAATTTTACCTCCAAACCCACCTCCCAGAAATATCTGTTTTACATGTACTTTTTCTAAAGGCATATCTAATAATTCCGACACTTCTCTTCTTGTACCAAAAGGAGTTTGTGTAGATGCCCACATTGTTAATTTTCCATTTTCAAGAATAGCTGTGGCTGCATGCGGCTCCATAGACGCATGTGCTTTATAACCATCATGATATTCATGTTCAAATAATAACTCAGATTCTTTTTTACCATTTTCTATATTCCCGCCCTCATGTCTAACATTTCCTTCGGTTGCGGTTTTCAAAATATGTTCAAAAATGGTTTCGTTGTCCGCTTTTGATGCAGGTACTTCCCATTCTGCTTTTATTGCCTGAACGGCCTTTTCAGCAATTTCAGGATGTTCGTGAAGAACCACAATAAAATCATCTTCGCGTTTTATCTGAACTCCATTAACAGCTTCTGCAGCCGAAATATCCACAGATAAAAGTTTGGAATCATGTGCCGGTGGGCGTAAAATTTTTGCATACAACATTCCCGGTAATTGGATATCTGCTGAATACAATGCTTTCCCGGTTACCTTTTGTACTCCGTCCATTCGGTTGTAAGACTTTCCAACAATATTAAATTCACCGGGTTGTTTCAGCTTTGGTTTTTCGCTAATTGTTTGAACAATTTTTTTCCCTTTGGAAAGTTCGGCATATGTAACTTTTTTATCGGAATCTGATTTATCAAAGATTATACCCTCTTTTGCCACCAGCTGATTAACCGGTATTTCAAGTTTTTCTGATGCCAGTAACTTTAAAACTTCACGGGCTTCAGCTGCTGCTGCTCTAATTAAAGGATCATGAAACCGGGTAGTCATGGAGCCCCAGGTGCCATTGTCATGAGGAACCAGTGCAGTATCTCCCATAATCATATTCACTTTATCAAGCTCTACTTCCAGTTCATCGGCAAGTACCTGTGCCAGTGAGGTATTAATACCTTGCCCCATTTCAATTTTCCCGGAATAACAATCAACACGTCCATCTTCTTTTACACGCAAAAAAGCATTAAAATCTGATGACTCATTTCCATTGCTTGTTTTACATCCTGTTAAAAATCCAAGCTGGCTTAAAGAGAAAACAATTATGATTCCACCTCCCAGATTTTTAATGAAATCGCGCCTGTCAATTTTTCCCGGAATTTCATTTACATCGTCAAAATAATATTTGTTTATTTGATCTGGTTTCATGGCTGTGGTTCTCCTTTCATTGCTTTTGATGCTGACTCAATTGCCTTGATAATTCGGGTATGTGCACCACAGCGACAAAGATTATCTTCCATTCCTTCAATTATTTCCTGTCTGGTTGGCTCGGGATTGTTATTCAGAAGATCCACAGCATTCATAATCATTCCCGGAGTGCAATAACCACATTGTAAGGCATCGTTTTCTACAAAAGCCTGCTGTACCGGGTGGAGTTGGTCATCCTTGGCCAGGCCTTCGATTGTAATTACTCTTGACCCGGCAACATCTTCCATAAAAATTCCACATGATCGTACAGCCTGGTCATTCATTAAGACTGTACAAGAACCGCATAAGCCTTCACCACAACCATACTTTGTTCCTGTAAGACTTAATTGTGTGCGCAGAACCCAGAGCAGGGTCTGATCTTTTTCTGTCTGAACTTCAACTTGTTTTCCGTTCAACTCGAATTTTACATTTATTGGCATAGTTTTTAAAATTGATTATTGGCATCTAAACAAAATGGTAATCAAATCTTTTTAAAAGATCAGTTTAAGTTTACCATAGCGATAGAAACAAAGTTAACCAATTTCAAATGAATTTCAACTTTACAAGTTGTTTGAATTTATTATGGAAAAAGAATACATTACAGACAAAGCCATTAGGAATATTTCTCTACTCTTATGACTTTCAACACTTAAACAATATAAGGTTTTCTCATTTCGCGGTTAAACAATTGGTTGGCCTCAACATCATTTTCGATTTCACCTTTGATGGGATCCCAGGTTATTTTTCGAGCAGTACGAATCGCAATATCGCCCATATGGCTGATACAATCAGAAAGAATAGCCTCGTCAACCGGATTAGTTTCTGTGATATTTCCTTTAATAACGTCGACAAACATTTGCCCAAAAGAATTTGCATCGCTTTGTAATGCTTGTAATTTAGCCTGTACTTCGGGATTATTTGATTCTACTGAATCCCGGCTTAAGGATAACCAACCTTTACTTCCATAAAAAGTTGTCCCGTTTCCCTCATGTTTGGTTCGATGATCCATCATTTTTGTTTCGTAAGCCATATCTGTACTTACAAAATGAACTTTTATTCCGGAATCATATTTAAGGTTTACATTCCAACTTAAAATGTTATTGTACATGCCTCCTGGTGCCCAGTATTTACCGGTTCCTTCGCAAGTATATTTCCCTGATAATTTGTCATTTAATCCCCAAATCATTATATCCAGAGGATGTGCTCCCCAACCACCTAAGAAACCAATGCTATAATCATACTGAAACCAGGAACTGTTGTTGGTCACACGATCAGGACAATATGAATTTAATGGAGCAGGACCAGTCCATTTATCAAAATCAAAATCGTCCGGTACCGGCACTTCGTTGCAAACCGGATTTGGCACATCATTTTTTCCCGGCGACCAAACATCAACTTTTTCAATTTCACCTATTACACCCTCTTTTATCATTTCAATACCAACTTTCATATGGCCTTGTGCCCGCTGTTGAGTTGCATAGTGAAAATGTACCTTATTTGAAGCCAGTTCCTTTTCCAGAATTTTGAAATTCCTGTAACTTAAACCCAGAGGCTTGGCTAACATCACATGTTTACCTGCACGGGCAGTATGAATGGCTAAAGGAACATGCCAGTGATCCGGCGTTACAATGGTAACGGCATCAATATCCTCTCTTTCTAAAACTTCTTCGAAATGAAGATAGGATTTACATTTTGGAGCTTTTCTTCCTCTTTCTTTATTTTGATTATTTATATGGTAAGCCGATGCTTCTCTTCTTTGTTGAAAGGGATCGCAGGTTGCAACGGAGTATGATGTTTCCAGCGGAATCCAATAATTTTTCAATTCGGCCTGACCTTGAGAACCCACACCAATATGGGCAATATGGATTTTATCGCTCGGTGCTGAACCTGGTGCACAGGACTTTAAAATTGTAGGTGCAATGATAGCTCCTGAAATTCCGATAGAAGAGTTCAGGATAAATTTTCTTCTTGAAAGTTTAGATTTATTGTTCATGATTATTGATTTTGTTTATACAGTTCAAATTCTTTTTCCAATTCGGAAGATGGTATGTTTCCCTTGTAATGTTTAATTCTATATTTTAATTGAAGGCTTTCATTTATTAGAAGCAACAATGGTTTGTGGTAAATATAGGCCGGGCTGAAAAAGTAAAACGGGTGATCTTCATAATCCAAAGCATACCATTCAGAACCGATTCTGTTTGTTTCGGGAGACACCATTATCTGTGTTCCGAAAGTATTGTCATCAATTCCTTTCATTCCCATATAAATCCAGTTGTTTATTTGCCCGTTTAACTTTGTTTCCTTACTGTAAATAAAAAAAGGCTCCATAAATCCCAGGTTAAAACGGATGGAAAGACCGGCATAACCTCCCCAGGATTGTCCTCCCGGTTCTCCCATTATTGGCGTCCTATTAATATCCACCGAATCTGCCAGAGCTTTAAAATCAAAAGAATAATCAAATGTCAGGCTAGCATCATTTTCTGGAGGATATATTTTAATGACTCTTTTTTCAGCCAAAACATTTTTACCATTTACAGGATGATAAAAAATATCGAGTCTAATTTCTGCTGAAAAATCATCCTTTGGTACTAATTGAATTTTTGTAATTTCTGTAACTCCTTCCGAATGATAAGTTCCGTTTTGATACTCCCAGTAATTTACACCATTAATATATTTCCAAGAAAACCATTGCCCAACATGCCAGATGTGATCATCAGGACTTAAAGAAGTCAAATTATTTCTGCCCAAATATATCGGATGGAAAAATGGTTTACCATGTTTCTCGTTAAAGTTATACTGCCAAACGGTGTTTTTGTTGTTTAATAATGTAAAAGTAGAATCGGTTTGTTCCCAGGAATATAGATTTCTATCTTCTTCTTTTGTTTTTAATTCACGGGGAATTTTCTGACTTACTTTTCCGGTTGCAGCCCATTCTGTTCCTCTTAACATTAGGGTTTGAAATCCTACATTCCGCATGGTGCGAACATCGTGACCAAGGATAGTATGAAACACTTTTCCTTTTCCAAACTCTTTTACAAAAATGGCAGGCTGATTTTTGATTTTCCTCTCAGAAATATCATCATTTGTTGCACTTCCTAAAACAGTAAATGACGAATTTACTTCTGCATTTACCCACAATTCATCAAAAATAAAAAAGCCGTTTAGCCCTTTGGTTATCGGATGATTGTCGTTTTGAATCAGGATCTGTGTTCTGCTGTTTTGACCATGCCAGGTGCTGTCGACCCATGCACCTACAGAAATTTCTTTAAACTCCGGCCACTTATAAAATGCAGATGTTGAAGCATGAAATGTTACAAACCCACCTCCGGTTTCGATAAAATTTAAAAGAGCAGTTTCCAGTTCTTTAGGCCAGCGAAGATCATTTTCAGGCCAGGAATTCCAATTGCTGACTACTACATCAAATGTCTTCAAATCCGATTCTTTTAATGTGTCTGGTTTTTCGGTCAGTTTAACATCAAACAAACTTGTTTCTTCATACATTCTTTTCAGAAAATGCGACGTTGCCTCCCAATTATGGTTGTTGCTTCCACTTAGCAGCAATACCTCAACAGACTCAGGTTTTTGATTGGTTCGACATCCGTTTAGTAAAATCAATAGAAAAGGCAGTAACCAAAATTTGCTTAAAATCTTCATATCAAAAATGTTTGAACCAAGTTAGAAATTACATTCCACAAGTTTGAAGATAATCTACACTTTTTCTTAAGATTTCGGGTGAGCCAACAATTTCCAATGTAGAACTGTCAATATTTGCATCTTTTAATACATCGCATACTCCTTTTATATCAATAACTCCGTCACCAATTGCAATGGTTGAAAATCCGCAGCCAAACTGAGTTCCTCTTTTTTCAATCCATTCTTCTCCAAGATCTTTCCAATGAATATGATGAATTTTATCTTTAAAGACTTTAGCCATTTCAACCGGATCTGCTCCACCCAGCCATGAATTTCCTGTATCTAAATTAAAACCCACTGAATCCGGATTTCCCAGTAAATCAAAAATCCCCTGAATTCCTTCAATCGAATCGGTTACCGGACCATGAGGTTCCAGCAAAATTCTTACTCCGTAATCTGAAGCCAGTTTTGATGGTGCCATTAATTTTTCGGCACATGTGAAAACTTTTTGCTCAAAACTTGTTTTTTTCGCCCATTCCGAATGTGGTTCATTGTCGGTAGTAATTACTTCTGTTACACCTATTGCGGCGGCGAATTGCACGGCACGCATAATCTCTTTTGTTCCATATAAAGCTGGAGATGTTGGATCCAATAAGTTTGCGTGAGCACAAACCGTTGAAATTTTTATACCATGTTTATCGAATAAGCGTTTAATTTCATACGGATTTTCTTCAAGGCTGACAACCGGCGAAAATCCGGCAGTTCCCAGCATTGTTACACCTGTGCCTGTATCTGTAATATCCGCACAATTAAATCCCATTTCTTTTGCTTTTTGAAGCTGGGTATCAACACTTGCAAAAGGTTCAATTAATAAAAAAACACCAATATCCATTGTTATAAAATTTAAGTTTGAAATATTTTAATAGTCAAAATATTTTTCCAATTAGCTGAAACAAAATTAATTTGCAAAAAGGAAAAATAATTTCAATTTTAGACATTGAAAGAATTCTTAATTTTGCCTAATGGAAATAAAAATACCTAAATACTACGACCCAAACGAAAACAAAACCTATGAAGCTGATTCCTGTGTGGAATTAAGAAATGCATGGAATAAAAATGAACTTGAGCTTAATACTTTGGTCAGAGGCACTTATCCGGGACAATTACTAAAGGATACAGAATTGCTTGGAATAAAAAGCATTGGCTACTGGAATATAAAAAAATTGCAAAACTGGGGGCTAAACTGGCATACCAACGAAGGAATTGAAATTTGTTTTTTGGAATCGGGGGCTTTGGATTTTCATATTACAAATACCAAATACCAACTAAAAACCAACGATATAACTATTACGCGTCCGTGGACCATTCATAAAATTGGATCACCTAATGTAGATCTAAGCAAACTACACTGGATGATAATTGATGTAAAAGTTAGACACCCCCATCAAAACTGGGAATGGCCTGACTGGATTATTTTAAATGAAGACGATCTTGAAGAACTAACTCGATATATGCGGCAAAATGAGAGACCTGTTTGGAAAGCAAATTCTGAATTTAAAAATTGTTTTATACAAATTGGAAACATTATCAAACTTGGAAAACATAAAAAATATGACTCTAAATTAAAAATTCAGATTAATCAGTTGCTTGTCCTTCTTCTTGAAATTTTTAAAAGTGAACATACTGTGCTTGATCAGTCACTTATTGAAATTAAGCGTTCTGTTGAGTTCTTCTTAAGATCACTGGAAAGTAATCTAGATGAAAACTGGACGGTAGTTAAAATGGCAAACGATTGCCAATTAGGAGTGACTCGCTTTACGCATTATTGCAAAGAAATAACAAATTGTTCTCCAATGGAGTACCTGAATCGCTTACGATTGAGAAAAGCTGCAGAATTTTTGAAGAGTGAAATCAATGCACCTGTAATGGATGTAGCTTTTAGGTGTGGATTTTCTTCGAATCAGTATTTTAACTATGCCTTTAAAAAGCATTTTAAGGTTTCACCCAACCAATACAGGAAAACAATCTCCTTATAGTTTTGCCGATTGTCAAAATAAAATCAAAAAAAAAGCCACAATTTCTTGTCGCTTTTTAATTTCTTGCTTTCATTGTTCTTTTGTTTTCAAATTAACGATTCCAAAGATTTTCGCTTATCATCCAGCACTCTACAACCAATTCTTCCTCATGCACTTCAGGAACCAATTTGCTTTCCCAAAAACCATCATCAAACATCCAGGCTTCCAGTTCAAGTGTTGCTTCAAATTCTTGAGTAAACTCAACTGCTTCCATTTGATTCCTTTCCCACACCGACTCATTAATCATCCAGTCTTCAATTTCCAGTTCTGTTTCAATGCTTTCATGGATTAAGGCATTTTTTTCTGTTTCCGTAGCCATAACATTTCCTGCAAAAAAGAAAAGTGCAACAAATGTTATTAAAGCTAATTTTTTCATAGTAGTTTTCATGTTTCTGTTTTTTGAACCTTTCGGCTTTGTTTTCTGTTTTCTGTTTCTGTTTTCTAATACAATAGACTAGATTCTGACACAAAGGTTACTTGCTTTTTTGTTAAAAAGTATTAGAATTTTGTTAATGAAACCTTAAAGTCGGTTAATAGCAAGATCTGTCGGTGGAAAAATAATTGATCTAATCTGCAAAGTTACGGGTTTGTCGGTGAGTGTCGATTTCGGCTTTTTCGGTCAACTCAATAAATTATGTAAAGAAATATTGATTTAATTTCTATTTACATTTAAACACAAATAATTCTCAAAATAAATTGGCATGTACAATATTACAATTACAAAATTTTAATCTCTTTAAATTTTAATATTTTAGCAAGCCAATATTTATAGAATGAATAAAAAAAGAAAGATTGTTTTAATTACGGGAATTATTTTGATAATTCTGGTTTCTGTTTTTACCGTTCGATATATTTCCAATTCTAAAATTGCCCGCGAAATTCCGGTTGTTTCCGAAAACAGTTTACTTTCTGTTCCGGTCAAAAATCAAATAAACCAGGCATTGACAAACGCAAAACGCAAACCAAATGCATCGAATCTGGGTACTCTTGGAATGGTGTATCACTCCAGTGCAAATTATAAAGAGGCAGCAAAATGCTATCAACTGGCCATTAACCAAGAAAAAAATGAATGGATTTGGAATTATTACCATGGCTATTTAAATATGGAACTTGGTAATTCGGATGCAGTTATTGAAAACTTTAACCAGGTTTTGAGTATAAATCCCGATGTTTATCTTGCAAAATATTATCTGGGAGAAGAATACAGAAACCTGAGAGAATATGAATTAGCCGAAAATTCTTTTAATGATTTATCCGAAGTACAAAACCGTGAAAAAACTTCGAATGATAAAATAAGAAAAGACCATTTTCCATTAAGTACATATGCATCTTTTCAGTTAGGAAGAATTTATTTTGATCAGGGAGAAAATGAACTTGCCAGGACTACTTTACATAACCTGATTCAGAAAAACAAACTTTTCGGACCTGCCTACAAATTGTTGGGTACGATTTATACGATGGAAGGGGATACCGAACTTGGAAATAAATATACAATCCGTGCCAACGATTTTATTAATTTTTCTCCACCCGTTGATACCCTCATGGATAAAATCGCTTTAATGTCGAGGTCTGAATTGTATCTTCTTAAAAAAATTGATGAGGCAGAAGATAGTTTTCATTCAGACTGGGCATTGCAACTGGTAAATCAGGGATTAAAATATATTCCTGAAAACAGTTATTTTGTTTCAAAAGCGATTAAAATCTATTTATGGAAAAATCAGAATGAAAAAGCTATTGCATTAATTGACAAGCATTTAGAATTGGTAAAAGGTGATTATTCTGAAATTAAAAACACCGGTCTGTTTTTTCATCGCAAGGGATTATGCACGGAAGCTATAAAGTACTGGACGAAAGCACTGGAAATAAAATCTGATGAAATTAGTGTAATTGAAAATCATGCCAGATGTTTGTGGGCAACGGGCCGAAAAAAAGAAGTCATTGATTTTTTAAATGAAATACTGAAAAATAATCCAAATGATAATGAAATGCTTGCAAGCATAACAGATCAATTATTTCAGTACAGAGAAACAGAATTGGCAAACATCAACTTGCAAAAACTTAAAAAAGCAGATCCTAAAAATCCTGTTGCAAAAAGATTATCTGCTGATATTGCCATGAAAAACAAGGATTTAAAAAGGGCAATTAGTTTGTACGAATCGGCATTTGAAGGAAATCCTAAAGATGCTAAAACCATTCAAAAACTGGGCGAGATATACAAATACCAGCAACTTTGGAGAAATTATATCAGATTATACAGTAATGCGTTAGATAACAATCAGAACAATCCGGATTATCTGGCAACGCTTGGGGAGGTTTATATAAGCTGTCCGGATACTACTCTGACCGATTTTGAAAAAGGAAAGGAGTATTCTGAACGTGCCTTTACTCATTATAACTGCCCTCCCAAAACGTTAATTGTTGCCGGAACTCATCTTGCTTATGCTTATGCCAGACTGGGTGATATGAAATTAGCCAATGTAACCATAAGTCAAACGGTCAACATTGGAAGAAAACAAAATATACCTGAAGAAGAGCAAAAACGACTTGAGGTTTTACACAAGGCATTTCAAAATCTTTCGAATTAATTTTCAGAAAGTGCACCGTTGTTTGTCCAAAGTGTAATTCTGCCCAAACGGTTAAACGGTGGATAGGTATGCATGCCCCCCGTAATTACATCTATTAAACCATCGTTATTAAAATCTCCCGGTTCGCAGGTTAAAAGATGGGTAGGATCCTTTGTTATTTCCCTTTTGATAAAATTCATTTCTCCATCATTTTCAAGCCAGATAAAACTCAACGACTCCGGATTATCCCAAATATTAAAAGCACTTACGGCAAAAAGGTCCAAATCTCTATCGTTATCAATGTCTGCAGCACGAACGTTTGTAGCTCCTGTAAAATTACATATTCTATGATATTCAAAACTTAAATCACCCTGATTTTCAAGCCACTGAACGCCATGCCATGGCCTTCCCTGTGGAGGCATGTAATCAAATGCATCGCCGTTGGTGTATAGAATATCCATATCTCCATCCTGGTCTAAATCACTTAATGCAATTCCGCTTGAACCGTAATCCTGGTTACTCGATCCAAATAATAAATTGGGTTGAAATTGTCCTTTCCCATCATTAATAAAACAGTATATCTCCTCCCATTCCTGGCTCACCAATGAAATTATATCCAAGTCGTTGTCGTCATCTATGTCAACTATTTCAACATTAATAGGCCCTGATAAATACTGCAGGATATGACTCTTGAACTTCCAGTCTCCAAGATTCTCCATCCAGCGTGTTTCACCATCATCATATCCAAATTGCGCTACGGCCAAATCCATATCTCCGTCTCCATCCAAATCACCGGCTCTCACATCCGAAACTCTGGCAATTTTTTCTGCAACCACATGTTTTATAAAATTACATTTCCCATCGTTTTCCAAAATTACAACCGAACCAATTTTATCGTTGTTTGGAAATAACATTCCAAGCACGGCTACCATTATATCTTTATCACCATCGAAATCAAAATCGATTACCTCCACATGTGCAGGAGCTATCAACTCGTCAGCTAAAATAGTTTCGGTGTAAACTCCTTCTGGATTTTGCCTGATCCAGGAAACAAAATTTCCCCTGTCATCGCAAAGTACAACATCCAAAAGTCCGTCTTCATCCAAATCAGTGGGCTGAATATGCGCAATTAACGGGGGTTCTGAAAACTCATTTCCAATGGCCATTTTATCAAGAAAATCAATTTTTTCAGCTGTAATATTTTCACCTTCAATGTTTTTGGCAGATCCTGACTCTGATTTGTTGGTTACTCTTTTTATTACTTCGCTGACTGTCAAACCCGTTCTTGTTGCCTGGTAATTTAAAAACAATAATGGAATACCTACAATCACAACTAAAATAACAAAAACAATTATTGAGGTTTTAAGTCCACTTTTTTTAGGAGAAGTATTTTGAGTATTCATTTTAATTCAAAAAATTACAATTGATGATTTATAAATATATTATATCGATTTTAATTGGTAAAGAAAATTACTAAAAATACAGCACTGGTAACCAAAAACAGGGCCATTGGTAAAGTTAACCGAAATAATTTTTTTTGATTTAAATTCCGGTTGAGCCATGTTTTTTCCAGGTTTCTTAAACTATAATATAGTCCTGTTAAAATTAAACCTGACTGAATCCACGGAACCAAACGCGGAACAAACTGATGCCACGGGATACTGGCCGTTCCGAAAAAATCCCAACCCCAACCAAAAGGGTCGGAAAACGACTGGAACACAAAAGTCAGGTTAACAAAAAGCATAGGGATTACAAAGGCTATCCATAAAAATAATCCCATTGGTAATAATGCTCCTGAAGAATGGATAAAAATCTCTATATTACTCTGTTGTATTTTCGAAAAGATTTTCCCTAAAACAGAAAAAAGATAAACAATTCCTGGCATAAGAATTAAAGCTGAAGTCCAAACAATTCCTGAATAAACAGCAAACAAATCCCAGTTTCCTTTGTCGAGAATATTTACATAATCGCGAACAACGGGCCAGTGTCCCTGATATAATATACTGTACACTATGGCAAGTGTAAAAACACCAATCGTCAACCATGCTTCACTCAAATTGCGGGTCCTCACTTCCGTTGCAAACGGTCGTTTGTAAAGTGTTACATTATCGTACAAGCAGCTTCTTGTACATTCCATGCATAATCCGCAATCTGAACTTTCTGTCATTTCACCAACATTTATTCCATAAGGACAAGCCCAACCTTTGTTACTCCCTTTTTGACAAAAATGTGGTTTACATTTATCGCAAACCTTTTGCGATTTATTTCTTAATGCTAAAAAACTGGTTCTTGAAAAAGGTCCTACAAAACCACTTACCGGACATAAATACCTGCAAAATGCACGGTGTTCAAAAATTAATGCCATTATTGTTGGAAGCACCAAAAGTAAGATAACCGCCATTCCTGTTACTTTTGGCAATGCAACAAGTATGGCTGAAAAAGTAGTCAGAATAAGTAACAAAATCAGTTTTGGCCAGTTATTTTGTAGTCGTTTTGGCCATTTTAGGAATAATCCTGAGAATTTATTTCTGTATTCCCCTTTGTTTCCTTTTAATGGGTATAATGCCGATTTTCGTTGGAGTAAATCTCCGAAAAAGGGCAATGGACAAACAGTGCACCAAATTCTTCCAAATAAGGGAGTAAGTACTGCAATTAAAAGAAACAACCAAATGGCCCACATTAGCAGAACACCCAGATTTCTACCTGACATTTTTGTTCCAAAAAAAGTCGTAAGAATCACCACATAAACCATAAACATGGCAAGCAAAAGAAGAATTAACTGGGGCCACCTTGAAATAACCAGTTTTTTAAAAAGTGGCGATTTTTCAAACAAATCAATATAACCGGATTTTATATTTTCAGATTCTATCAGGTTTTTTGAATAAAATCCCAAAAGCCATAGTACAAAAATTCCTGTAATACAACCTAAGCTAAATACCAGTAGTGTATTTGGGAGAATAATAAGTTTACCGTGCTCGAATGCATGCATTGGCCCGCACCAGACATGACAACGATAGTTGCTTTTAGAAACCAGGTAATTCAATATCCCCGGATGCCGCGCAATTAACTCGACTTCCTTTGTAATTTCGGGTTTTTGTGTTGGATCTTCAACTTTAAAAACTTCAACCTCCTCACGTGCCGGATTTACCTTTGCGTCTATATCAAACTCCTCAAGAAAAAATGAATGACCTGTATCTTCTGTGGAAAAAGTTAAACGAAGTGTATCACCGCGATTACACTTAATAACCGATGGATCTTTCCCATACCTAAAATTTTTCACATGAATTTCATGTGAAACCGGTTCCGAAACAAAAAACTGAACAATTATAGCAGGAATCAATCCAAAACCAACAATAATCAAAATATTGCTTAGTTGTTTTTTTATTGCCTGCTTCATAAGATTATAAAACTCTTTCTGATTTTATTAAAATGATTCACCAAAACTAATATAAAAACCCGACTGATTATCGGCTCCCAAAGCATAATCAATTCTTAAATTGGTATTTTCCTTTTTATCAACCAAAAATCTTAAGCCCAGTCCAAAATTTGGTTTGAAACTTTCGTTTTCCATCATGCTTATTTTTTCATACATCAAGGATAGTCCTCCAAAAGTGGCTATTCCTATTCGCCAAAAAAGATGATTCCTTAATTCAAGCTGAATAGAAGAGAGATTTTTTTCTCTGAACCTGCCAAGAAAATAACCCCTTACATATTTGTCGCCTCCAATTTTTGAATAATCATAAAAAGGAGGATTTCCCCATATACCGGAATGAAAAAACCTACCCGCAACTACATGTTGTTTGTTTTCTCCAAATCCAAGATAATGCCTGTAATCCACAGTGGATTTTACATAAAATGATGCTGAAAAGTTGAAACTGTTATTAAATTCGAAATAGTTACCTTTTGATGGCGAAAGAATATTGTTTCTCGAATCTTTTAAAAAAATTAATTTAAGTCCAAAGTTGTCTTGCTCTTTTAATTCGGGATAAAAAACAAAGTCGCTTAAATATTCAAGGTTATTGTACGATGAATAATTGAAACCTAATCCAAGAAAAAGATCATCTTTTAAGTTTCTGAATAAATCAACGTCGAAAATAATTCTGTTACTTTGAAAGCTAATTTCACCAGACTCCGGTGTGTCAAATCCAATTCCATAATACAAATCGGGATATTTCGAAAAATGCATTAAACCCCGGGTAAACCACTGCTCTTCAGGCAAAAAATAATTCCAACCGGTTTCAAGTACCAATTGTTTATTCCAGGTGTAGTTAAATTCTATTTTTGCATTTGAAGAGCGTGTTAAAGAATCATTTAGATTCTTAATTGTAAATAATGTAACCACACCAATATATGTTTTGGTTTCCGGTGAGTAACCAATGGCCGGAACAGGTAAAACTGATATTTTTTTATCCTTTTTATGTTGTGCCTGTACCTCAAATTTCAGCAATAGAATTACAGTGATAAGTAAAACAAAGTTTTGCTTCATTTTATGGATTTGTTTATTCTTGTAAAGCAATAATGTATTCCACCAGCATTTCAGCTTCTTCTTCTGAAAAGTTGGATATAGGCATTTCTTTATTTTGATATTCTAACACCTTTTCGTATCGTGGATTTGTGATTGATTTTTTTAAATACTTTCTGTCAGCAATTACTTCAAGTTCTTTTCCATTTCTGATAACTTTTAGTTTTTTCATATAAATTTCATTCAAAGGAGGACCATATATTTCCTTTCCTTCGAGAGAATGGCAAACCGCACAACCATATTTGGCATATAATTCTGCTCCTTTTTTTAAAACCTCAGCTTTATCAGGTTTTCTTTTTGATTCTCCTGAACATCCCAACAGGAAAAGGAATAAAACTATAAGCAGACAATTAATCTTTATCATTTTTGGATATTAGCAATCTTTGTCGAAACAGCTCCAGGAGTCCAAATCTCTCCGGCCAAGTTAAGCGCCAAAGATAAAAGATACTTTTTACCCGAAAAATTAATTTATGAAGTTGTGAAAAAGAAAAAAGGCAACGAAAACATTGCCTTTTTTAAACTCATTGTGCGAGTTGAGATATTATTGGGACGGTTAAGAATTTATTCATCAATTTTTTTAAACCACATACGATTACCCATATTGTAATACTCATCTTTTAACTCCGGATTAGCAACAAGTTGAGATTTTGTATACGGAAAATAAGGTACCATAACATCATCTCCCTTACTCCAGTTTGCCGGAGTTAGCACCTGGGCTTTTTCTGTTGTCTGAAGAGCTTCCACCAATCTTACAAACTCGTTCATATTTCTCCCTACTTGCATTGGATAAAAATTAACTGCCCGAATTACATTGTCAGGATCGATAACAAATACACCTCTTATATCTTTTGTGGTACTTACCGGTTGATGAAGCATTCCGTATTGTTGTGATACGGTTTTATCGGTGTCTTCGAAAAGCGGAAATTTAATTTCGTTAGTTCCCCGGCTTTTGTAATCAATTTCTTCGAGATGAGCTACCCACATTTTGTGTTGATCTACATCATCAGTTGAAATAACTGCCAGTTTTACATCCAACGCAGCAAATTCATCCTGCAAATCAGCAAGTTCAAGCAATTCAGAAGAACATACAGGTGTAAAATCCTGTGGATGGCTAAATAAAATTTTCCAACTTTTCCCGAAGTCATTTGGAAACTCCATTTTTCCCTGGGTAGAATTAGTTGTAAATGAGGGGGCTTCAGATCCAATTAACGGAATTTTTGAGCTTTTTTGTGCATTAATACTTCCTATTAAAAAAATCACTAAAATAATTGTTAAAAAAGTTCTCATGGCTTTAAAATTTTTGTGTGTTAATGTATTGCAAACATAAGGGTATTATGTGCTTGATATCTTGCACTTTTTACGCAAAATATTGGACTCCTTTTGCAAAGGATAATAGTGTTTGAGAATCAATAATATACCTAAAACATCATAACTAATTAAAATAGTGAGATTTACACTACATAAAATTCAGAATGATATAATTTCAGATTAAATAAATTTGAAAAATATTGTGATTGGAAATAATATGTTTTTACAATATCTTATTAGTTTTTTACCTGATAGCTTGCCGTTCCCCTACATAATTTTCCATCTGAAGTAATTCCTTCAATAACCACCTGCATGGTACCTGCTTCATCGCTATTGTAGTACGAAACCCTGGCAATACCGGTGGAATCGGTTCTTACAATTGGATTCCAGTACAGCGTATTTCTGAAATCATTTTCCGAATTCTCCGGATTCCTTGTTTCATAAACCGGAGAGTAAAATTTACGGATAACAGAATAACCGACAATTTTCCCGGCTTTTGTTCCAAGTCCGTCAAAGTCTTTTGTTTGTGTTTCTCCCCTGTTGGTATAAAAATAAAGGGCAGGTCCGAAGCCTCCACTTTGAGGAGCCATCCTGACAGCTTCTACCTTATCAAACCAGCTCGGTGGAAGATCAACAAATTCAGCACTTGCAGGAACGCCATCCAGATAATAAGTTGGATTTTGCATCATAAAGTTTCTCATGTATGGCGAAATATTCTCCAGCATTTCAAAAACATCGGTATAGATATTGTCGTGTTTGGATACATCCAGCACATAATCAGCATCCAGGTAGGGTCGGGAATGACCATCATCTACTTCTCTTTTTGAGGATACAATGTTTATGTCACCAAGCAGGATTGTGTCGTTTAAGTGCCATTTTGTATTTTTTAAGTCGCTGTTAATTTCACTTAAATACCAGCTTGTGGTATACTGTACATTATTTTGATAGCGATAATTTGAAGGTACAAATTTTGTTTCCGGCGATTGCCAGGTTCTGTTATCCAACTCAATCCAGTAATTTCTTCGATCCCTTCTATCACCTGCCTGCAAAGAAACAATAACAGTATCATTCACAAACAAATCAGAGAAAATAAAATTCCCTGCAGAATCAGTGGTTTCCTCGTAAACTGCAAGCAGACTTTTTACCGACATCATGGTAACTTTAACATCTTTTGCAGGTTTTTTTGAAAACCAATTCGTAACTTTTCCTTTTAATTGCACCGAAGCTTCCGGTTGATAATTTAATTCAGGAGCCCGGTTTTCTATAATTTCCTTCCATTCAAAATAGCGATAACCGTGTGTTAGCAATAAATTATCAAGGGCCTGTAAAGTTGATTGTTCGTTATCTTTAAAATACCATGCAGGATCTTCAATAATTCCTTTCAACTCGCTTTTTAAAAGAAACTGAGTCAAAATATTGTTGGTATATTTTTCTGTTTCTATGCTGCTTTCAGTATTATACACCGACATAGACAAATTTGATAAAAAAGGAACACCTTCTTTGTCTAAGGTTTTGATATTAAAATTTACGTTCTCTCGGGTTAGATATTCTGATTTATCAGGATTTATTTCTACCCCGATAAAATCGTTATGATTCACAAATATCAATCTTTCGCATCGCGGTATAAAATGATTATCAAATAAAGTAAATTTTACTATTCCGGTAGGAAAGATTTCTTTTTCAATTTCAATGCGACTTGTTTTTATTTTTTGTGTTATTCTTTTTTGATAAATAATTTGACCGTTTGACTGACCAACAAGAAAATAATTTTTCTCTGTATTTTCTTCATCATTAAATCCTCCATCCGAAATTTGTATGTCAATCTTATTCCCATTATTCGGTTCAATCGATAGCTTAAGGTTGTTTATTTGTGTTTCAGGTAATTCAGCAGTCAGCTTAAATTTTTCCGCAATATTTACTTTGGCTTTATAATTCATATTCGATACAGGAATAAAAACAAAACTTCCTATACCCTTAAAATCACTTTTAAAATTGCTTACTGAATTTCCAAACTCATCAATAATTTCGCCTTCAACAAAAATCCCTTTTCCATTTTTATCGGTACCTTTAAATGCTACTTTGTTTTTAACTCCTGCCAACATGGTTCCACCTTCCGGGAAAAACTGTATGTTAACATCTTTTTGTCTTAACTCGGTTGTTTCAGTTTCTATTTTTCTATCTCTTCTGTTCCAGATTAAAATATCTTTTCTAAAAAACCAGGATTCATCAAAATTGCGCATCCAGTTTGTATAAGCTCTAATTTGATATATACCTGTTGAAAGAGACTTGTCGAGGTGAAAATCGCCATAAGCTAATCCGTTTTGTGCCCAGTTAATTTTCTTATCGACAATTTCTCCTGAAGCATTTACCAACTCGATATATAAATTACAATTGGGTATTGGAGAATTTTTCAGATAAGCTTTGAACCATACATCTTCTCCAACAAAGTAAGAAGGACGATCGAGATGTATATAAATCTTTTCAGCAGGATATTTAAGATTTAAAAAGTTCGATTTGGCTAACAGTTTCTGCTCATTTTTATTGGTGCCTTTATTAAATGAGAAAAAAATCAGGCTAAAAAATAATGGCAGAATAACTATTTTTTTGAAGTTAATTTTATCATTACGTTCAACCATATTTTCATTATTAAAAATTACAAATAGAAATTTTAATTCTTACCCAGACATAAGCCATTGGTTTTTAATTCCATATGAGTCATAAAATCAACAAAATTTATTCCATAAATTATGTGAAAGCTAAAATTCCTAAATATTAAAACTTCTTGTAAGATACCATGCCAATGTCATAATTTACAAAAGTTCAATTAATATTGATCAACCATAATTTTTTTATTCATATAAATAAGATTTCATTTATAATACAAATAAAACATCAATTATATGTAACAGAGGAAATGCCAATACGGGAAATAAGGGCTCTTCTTTCATGGATGAAAAAGTTATCAAAAAAACAGGTATAAATATAAATATCATTTCAAACAATAAATTGTAGGTTTTTAACCAGGGGTGAAAAACCAATACTCCCGTAATCAAAACCAATAAAATTTTATATTTAAGAGTACTATTTATAATTCTGTATGCTTTTATAAAATTGCTGGATAAAATCATAAATAAGGCTCCAAATGCCAAAAACCACAATTGAGGAGACAATGAAAAATCTGATATTACTAATATAAAAACAGGATATTGTAGCAATGGTATAACTATCATCACTAACTTTACCTTATAAAATAAAAGGTAAAATAAAAAAGAGGCTGTAAATAATATAAAAACTATTAAAGCTAAATTTGATGAAACTAAAAAAACAACCGAGAAATAACAGAAAAAAACAAATATTATAAATCCAATGAAAAATTTAAAAATCTTTGGTTTAAGATATAAACGCTTGGGATGATAAATTCTGTCCAAATGATAAGACCAAGCATCTTCCAGTAATCGAAAAACAAATAAAGAACTTAGCACAAATAACAAATCACCTGCAAAGGATAAAGGCTCAACTATTTCAGTAGTTCCTAAAATACAAAGAGATAATGTAATACTTAAGTACTTTTTTAATTCAAATCGAATAGAAATATATTGAATTATAACCGAGAAATAATTTTTAATTTTTTTTGCCACCTTAATTCAAAAATATTAACTGCTATAATCTATAAATACCTAGCTAATTGTTTCTTCTAATGTACAAAACTAATTTGTTGATTAAAAATGAAATATTTTAAAATGGTGGCTGCATTATTGCAAGAAACATCAAAATTAAACACATTATAATTTGCTCATTTATATATTAATAGCAATTATAATGAATTAACGGGGATTATTTTCATTCTATCCTTTTTCACTAATTTCCCTCAATACCTGGAAATCTTTTATTAAAATTTTCTTTTTATTTAATTGAATAATACCTTCTTCTGCAAACTGTTTTAAAATGCGAATTACAGTTTCTGATGTGAGGCCTGTTAATTCTGCCAATTCCTTTCGTGAAAGAGGCAATTCAAACTCATCCTCCAAAAAAACTCTTTCGCTTAAACATAGTAAAATATCAGCTAAACGGCCAAACGATTGTTTATGGGCAAGACAGAAAAAACGGTTATAAATTTGAATGCTGTTCGAATTGAGAATATCGATAATTTCTTTTGCAAAGGTTGAGTTTCTTTTTACCAGTTGTCTGAAGTCATTAATGTCTATTTGTCTGATTACGGTATCCACATAGGCTCTTGCACTGTATTGATAAGTATTATTTTTCTCGGAAAGAGATGTTAAGCCAACCAGGTTACCGGGTGTAATTATTTTAAGAACCAAAACGTTATTTTCGTTTTCAATAAACACTTTAACCAAACCACTCTCTACCATCATCACACTCGAGACTATTCCACCCTGACGGTAAATTATATCTTGTTTATCGAATTTTACCAAAACCGAATTCGAAAATAATTGGTCATGTTCTTCTTTTGTAAGAATATTAAAACAATTACATCTGTGCTGACCTATGCAACAACTCGTATATTGATTACCTTTTTCCATTCACTGAATTTCAGTTTCGACAAATATATCTAAAAAATCAATTATCGATATGATCTGGATCAGTTTTTCGCCTATTCTAAATCCTGTTTTTTCAAAACCAGCATCATCAATTCTAATCGTGGATGATATTTCTTTTATTCCATATTTGTAGCCAACACTTAAATATAAAACTGCAAGGAATACCAATTAAAATGTAAGGTTATGAAAGAAATAAATTATCCTTTATTAAATGCTGATAATCAAATACTAGCAAGAGCAATTTACATCTTTGTTATTTTGGCATTACTATCTTTTATGTTTTTTATGCCAAGTTGTTGTTGCTCTGACAACGGTGATGACATGGAAGAAGTTGATGATTTGGAATCCGTAGCATCATGTGAAGGTTGCCATACTAATTACGAACATTTACAAGCAGTTTTTTCACCTGACACAGAAGCACCAGCAGGAGGATGTAGTGGTGATGCTCCCCATTTCGAACCCTACGACAGAGTTTTTATGGGCGGAGAAGGATATCAGGCATTTAAACAAAATTCGCATTATGAAATAGGTTGTGTAGGATGTCATAATGGAACAGACAAAACTTCTGACAAACTTTTAGCTCATTCAGGTGATTTTATTAGTCATCCATCTGCAGAATATCAGGATAAATGTGGAACATGTCATAGCGAAATAGCCAAAAATTTTGTAACAAGTATTCACAACGGGACAGGTCAAAAACGTAAGGTGGCCATAAGAAGTGGTTTTACCGGATCAGCAGACTTTAGCAAATTACCTGCAAGTCACCAGGAAGGTTACAATAAAAATTGTGCAACATGTCATGGTACCTGTGGTAATTGTCATGTAGTTCGTCCTTTGGCCGGCGGAGGTGGTTTAGCCAATGGTCACAGTTTTACAAGAACTCCGGATATGATAAACACTTGTGTTGTTTGTCACTCATCACGTGGTGGACATGCTTATCTTGGAGTAGGCTCCGGAACTGAAGCAGATGTTCATCTAACAAATAAAAGTTACGACTGTAACACTTGTCACACCGGAGCTGAATTACATGGCGACGGAGAACCTGTTGAACAACGTTATGCATATTCAAAACTACCTACCTGCCAGAAATGCCATCAAAAAATAGAATCGTCAAATACATGGCATAAAGTACATGCTGATGATTTCAATTGTCAGGTTTGTCACTCACAAGATTATAACAATTGTGGAAGTTGTCACATACACGGAGAAGGTGCGAGGGTTCCATCCTACATGGGTTATAAAATAGCAGTAAATCCTCTTCCTGATGTTAAATCGGAATATAAATTTGCTTTGGTGCGTCGTACTTTGGCTGCTCCTGATAACTGGAAAGAATATGGAGTTGAAGAGTATGCCAATTTTAATGCTCTGCCAACTTACAACTATACTACTCCCCATAATATTTTAAGGTGGACTTCCAGAACAAAAGATACTGAAGGCAGATGTTCCGACAATTGTCATATCAAAAACGAAGGTGGAAATCTGCTTAACAAGGAGCTATTCTTATTTGAAGAAGACTTACTTGACTGGGAAAAAGAAGCTACAAAATCTATTGCTGTAGATTCCAGGCTTCCTGAAAAATGGTTTGAACAAAATTAATAAACACTACTAATATTTAAAATTCTAGGAATTATGAAACACATGAAATTTTTATTGTATGCCCTATTTATTATGTTATTTGCCGTTACCGCTTGTGATAACGAAGATGAAGCACCGGTAGATCCGATAAATGAGGCTGAAGTTCTTGTAAAATATCTTGAAAGCGCAGATTCTCCTCTGGGTAAAGATTATGTTTCTTCTGATATGCCTTCGATAATGAAAGCTACAGAAGTTAAAACCTTAAATGCAACAGGTAAAGTATACATCATTGATATTCGTTCGGCAGATGATTTTGCAAAAGGACATATCAAAAATGCAGTGAATGTTGCAGTTGGTGATATTTTTTCTCATGTTGAAGGCATTGACCAATCTAAATATGATAAAATTGTAGTTGTATGTTACAGCGGTCAAACTGCAGCTTGGACAACTTCTCTTTTAAGATTGGCCGGAAACAGTAAAGTATATTCAATGAAATGGGGAATGTGCTCATGGCATGAAGATTTCTCCGGAAGCTGGTCAAATACTGTTGCCAACGGTAATGCTTATGCATCTCAATTTGAAACTACAGCCAATGCAAAAACAGAAAAAGGTGACATGCCTGCTCTATCTACAGGAGAAACTACAGGCGAAGCAATTTTTGAAGCACGTGTTGCTGCAGTTTTAGCAGAAGGTTTTGGTGCTGCAAAAATCAAAAACTCTGAAGTATTTGCTAATCTAAGCAACTATCACATTGTAAACTACTGGAAAGAAGAGCATTACAACGACCCAGGTCATGTTCCGGGAGCTATGCAGTATACTCCTAAAGTAGCTATGCAATTTGCAGAAGATTTAACAACCTTACCAAAGGACAAACAAATTGTTGTTTACTGTTACACAGGCCAAACAAGTGCATTTATGGCTGCATACCTGAGAATTTTAGGTTACAATGCAAAATCATTACTTTTTGGATGTAACGGAATGATCTATGACAAAATGGTTGCTCATGGAAGTATGACTGTATTTAAAGAAAGTGAAATAATGGGATACGATTACGAAAAATAACCAATAATCAATTAAAGTTTGAGAAAGGGGTGGCTGTTTGGCTACCCTTTTTTTATTCTGTGTTTACAGATTGAAATAACTAAATTTATCATAATAAAAAAATACTTTGCTGCCTTTTTTCCCATTCAACCTTTTAGCTTCTTTTCATGTTAACCTAATATTAGCCGGTTTTATAAAGGTTGTTTTGTTTTGAAAAATAAGCACACTAAATGCAAACTAAGATTTACATTATAAATATTCTTGTATTCTGCAGTTGTTTTAAAATAAGTGCTCAGGCTGACTTTGGCTTACTGAATCATGTGCAGGTGATCGATACAAAAATTTATGTTGATACTACAAACGCACAAACAATCAATCAAATAAATTCCTCTGATTATTCAGCAAAATTCTCTGAAATACCAAAAAAAAGATTTCTTGCAAAATCCAATGAAACGTACTGGTATCAATTAGATTTGGATTCTATCGACCTTTCTGTTTTGAATACATGGTATTTAAGTTTTAGATATTATGATAAAATTACTTTATACATCGAGAAAAATGGTAAAACCGATTCGATTCAAGCGGGAGTAAGAAACTATCGTAATGAAGGAATTAATGATTTTACCGACATTCCTTTCTCACATGACCAACTTATTCAGGGGAGGTATATTTTTGCGAAAATTAACAATTACAATAATGCACATTACATTGAACCACCAGTATTATCCAACGATTTTTATATTGGCTTTTTAGACACCTATCGCCACAAAAATTATTTTAAAAAACAAATTCCCTATTTCATATTTATTGGTGGTATTAGCCTCATTCTTTCCTATTTTGTAGGTATATACTTTCTTTATCGCGATACACAGTTTATAATTTATTCTCTTTATTTGTTTAGCCTTTTGTTGTATTTAGGAGTAAAAGCGACACTAATTCAGGATTTTATAAGGCTAAATGCCCCTAATTTTATTTATTACTACAACAGTGTAATCCAGGTAATTGTAAATATATTTTATCTTGTTTTTGCCTTGTTTTTTCTGAATGCAAAAAAAGATTTTCCGCTGTTATATAAATTAATACGAGTAACAATCTTATTGTTATCCGGAATTGCAATCTTCCAAACAGTGCTTTATTTATTCTACCCATTTTCAGGTTTCGAAGAGAAAATTCTTATTATGGAAAGATACTATATGATTGCTTTTAGCCTGTTTGCGTATGTGTACATTTTCAAAAATTATAAAAATAAATTAGCCCTGTTTTTCGTAGGTGGTAGTTTTATTTTTCTATCCGGAGCAGCATTGGCTATGTTTTTCAGAAATATACATTATATGATGTATGGTGCAGCAGTGGAAATATTCATCTTTTCGTTAGGAATGGGATATAGGATAAAACAGATAGAAAACGAAAAAATAAAGATTGAGAATGAAATGATTAAAACTGAGTTGACTGCTCTTCGCGCACAAATGAATCCTCATTTTATATTTAACTCTTTAAATTCCATTCGTGCATATGTAATTTCAAATGAAATAAAAAAAGCATCAAGATATATCACAAAATTTTCAAAACTTGTACGTCTGATTTTACATTATTCTTCAAAAGAATCTATTTCTCTGCAGGACGAGCTAGATGCACTCCGGCTATATATACAATTAGAGGAATTAAGGTTCAGAACAGACTTTGGATTTAAAATCAATATAGAAGAAGGAATTGAACCTGAGAAATTGGCATTACCGCCGCTTATTCTTCAACCTTACGTTGAGAATGCAGTAAGACACGGTCTGGCTCCAAAAGAAGGAATCAAGAATCTGGAAATTTTTGTAAGCAAAAAAAATAATCAGATTGAATACCGTATCAGAGATAATGGAGTGGGAAGAAAACTTGCCCTGAACAATCATGGCAATTCAAAAAAACATGTTTCCATGGCAATGGACCTGACAAAACGAAGGATAAATTTGAATGGGAAAAATCAACTTATAAATGAAAATATAAAGATTGTTGATCTGAAAGACGATGGTCAAGCCGCAGGAACCATGGTAATTCTTAACTTACCCAATAAGCAAATCTCTAAAACAGAATAGTATGAAATACAAAGTTGGAATTATTGACGATGAATTACATGCCATCGAAACACTGGTTTACGATTTGGAAGAAAATTTCGAGAATGAAATAGAAATTATATTTACATCAACCAATCCTGTTGAAGGTTTAAAAAAATTAAGATCACTGGCTCCCGACCTGCTTTTTCTTGATATGCAAATGCCCGGACTTTCAGGAATCGATATTTTAAATTTAATCGACGATTTAGATACAATGGTTATTGTAACTACAGCTCATGAAGGTTTTGCAATACAAACTGTTGGAACAAAAGCCATTTCATATCTTCTCAAACCAATTGAACATGAGCAGTTGGAAGAGTTGATGGTAAAGGTTCGTGAAAAAGGAAAATTTGATAATGAAAATAATGAGTTTGTTGATAAAGTTGTAGTACCGGTATACGATGGATTGGAAATTATTTCTTTTGATGAAATTATCTATTGTAAATCAGACAGCAATTATACAGAACTGGTATTAACAAAAAACCGAAAGTTAATCGCAAGTAAAACATTAAAACATTTTTCTACACATCTTCCTGAAAACAAATTTATACGCATTCATAAATCATATCTTACCAATACAGCATATATCACGAAGTTTCTCAAAAAAGATGGTGGCGAAATAGTTATGACAAATAAACACGTGCTTCCTGTTTCCAGAAAAAACAAAAACGAAATTTTAAAACTAATCCAGAAAAACACTTAAGCTTCCAAAACCAACCATTCACTAATTCACATTTTTTATGCAGAAGTCCATGCCTTAATTTAAGTACTGTTTTTAAAAGTTAACAAATAAGGCACATCCAAATTAGATTCCTAATCTGCTTTTGAGATTTGTAAATTCTTGCAATTTCAAAACCCGTGTCTATAAAAATAGTACGTTATGAGAAAATTATACTTTTTTATCATTCTATGTGGTATTTGGGGCACAAGTATTGCCAGCAATCTTTCTTCTCTTTCGATTAATTCGGCAGAATTCAATGTAAAAACAGGTTTAAACAATTTTGAGTTGGTTAATCCTGTACCAGTCCCACCACCCATTTCGGGAAATTTTACTGTTGGTTCAACAGGGGATTATGCTTCTTTAACCGATGCAATTTCTGCTATCACTACAGATGGAATTGACGGACCCGTAGTTTTTTCAATATTGAACGGAACTTATAACGAACAAGTTGTAATTGGAGCGATTCCCGGAGCATCTGAAACCAATACCATTACTTTTCAGGCACAATCGGGAAATTCCTCCGATGTAATCGTTACATATTCGGCGGTTAGCGCCAGCGACAATTTTGTTGTTTTGCTGGAAAATACTGCTCATTTAATTTTTACGAATATTACCTTTCAGGCAGGTGGCACCAATTATGCCAGAACAATTGTCGGACAAAATGAGGTTTATGATATACTTTTTGAAAATTGTTTACTTCAATCTCCAATAACCAGCAGCACAAGCACCGACAGGGGTAATGTAATATTGGCTCCTTCCCTTTCCGGTGATGTCAGGTTTATAAACAATACTATCACAGGTGGAAGCACGGGTATTTACTACAAGGGAAACACCTCCAGCAGCTCACGGGCACCCGGGACCGAGTTCCGGCAAAATATCATAAGCGATGTGTACAACCAGGGAATTTACCTACAGTACCATACTGACGCCATTATCGAAAATAACACAATCTCTTTGATTGCTGCATCTTATTCAGGTTCTGACGGGGCTGAGTTAAACGATATGGACGGGGCTTTTCGTTTTCTGGGAAACCGTGTAACCGGGGCTAAAAGTTATGGAATTTATATGGTGTACTGTACTGCTACTGCAGGGGACCCTGCAATATTCGCCAACAACTTTATCATGTCATACGGCTCAACCCAGAGCCTGTACATGTATTACAATTCAAACCAGAAAATTTACCATAACAACATCAACAATACAAGTACTTCAGCTTCCGCTGTCGCTTTTTATTACAACGGACAGAGTTCTTCAGGAAACATCATTAAAAACAACATTGTTAAAGCCAACACCGGTTTTGCAATCGATGTCGATAATTCTACAGGGCTCCTCGAAATGGATTACAACAACTTCTATACTTCCGGAACCTATCTTGCACGATGGGGAAACTCTGATATTACTGATTTAACAGCATGGAAAACTGCTTCCTCTTTCGATACTAACTCTCTTAGCTTCGACCCTCAATTCAACTCCGATACCGATTTATACGCTTCGTCGCCTGCACTGGCCAATGCAGGTACGCCCCTGCCCGAAGTAACTACCGATATCGATGGAACGGCAAGGAAAACAACCCCTACCATTGGAGCTAATGAATACGATGCTGCCTCTCTTGCCCCCCTTTCAGGAATATACACAATCGACCCCGCAGGTAGTGGAAACAGAAACTTTACTTCTTTTGCCGAAACGATAGAGGCTATGCTTGTAAATGGAATCGATGGCGCTGTAATCTTCCAGGTCGCTTCAGGAAATTACGCTGAACAAGTCCTTATCCCCGATTTCTCCGGTGGCTCATCAATCAATACCGTAAGCTACGAAGCTGCCTCCGGAAATGCTGCAGACGTTATCATTTCTCACACCGCCTCTTCTGATGCAGATAACTTTGTCGTACGTCTGGACAATGCAAGCGATATCATTTTACGAAACCTCACAATACAGGCCCTGGGAACTACTTATGCACGTACAATTCATGCAAAAAACAGGGCAAATAATATTCTGGTTGAAGGCTGTACCATAACCAGCCCCGTGACCAGCAGCACAAGCACAACAAGGGGTAATGTAATATTGGCTCCTTCTCTTTCCGGTGATGTCAGGTTTATAAACAATACTATCACAGGTGGAAGCACGGGTATTTACTACAAGGGAAACACCTCCAGCAGCTCACGGGCACCCGGGACCGAGTTCCGGCAAAATATCATAAGCGATGTGTACAACCAGGGAATTTACCTACAGTACCATACTGACGCCATTATCGAAAATAACACAATCTCTTTGATTGCTGCATCTTATTCAGGTTCTGACGGGGCTGAGTTAAACGATATGGACGGGGCTTTTCGTTTTCTGGGAAACCGTGTAACCGGGGCTAAAAGTTATGGAATTTATATGGTGTACTGTACTGCTACTGCAGGGGACCCTGCAATATTCGCCAACAACTTTATCATGTCATACGGCTCAACCCAGAGCCTGTACATGTATTACAATTCAAACCAGAAAATTTACCATAACAACATCAACAATACAAGTACTTCAGCTTCCGCTGTCGCTTTTTATTACAACGGACAGAGTTCTTCAGGAAATATCATTAAAAACAACATTGTTAAAGCCAACAACGGTTTTGCAATCGATGTCGATAATTCTACAGGACTCCTCGAAATGGATTACAACAACTTCTATACTTCAGGAACCTTTCTTGCACGATGGGGAAATTCCAATATTACTGATTTATTAGCGTGGAAAACCGCATCTTCTTTTGATAACAATTCCCTGAGTTTTGACCCGCAATATGTTTCAGATACTGACCTCACTCCGCAAAGCCCTTCCTTAACAGAAGCCGGAGAAAATCTTACATCAGAAGTATCAACAGATATTAACGGGAATCCCAGAACTGTGCCTGTAAGCATTGGGGCTAATGAATTTGGAGTTGCTTCAACACCTCTCGCCGGTGACTATACCATTGACCCGGCGGGTAGTGGCGACCGAAATTTTACAACATTTGCCGAAGCTTCCGAAGCACTGCGACTAAGTGGCATTTCAGCTGAGGTAAGATTCCTGGTTGCCGATAATACTTTTAATGAACAGGTAAATCTGGGTGCGGTCTCGGGTGCATCTTTTTCTGCAACAATTTCATTCGAATCAGCTTCAGGAAATCCAAATAATTCGATAATTGAACATACAGACAATTATACCTTAAAATTAGTCGATGCAGAACACTATTCCTTTAAAAACCTCACCCTGAAAACTACAGGAGAAGCACAGGTTATTCAGGTTCGAAACCGAGCCAATAACTTACTTTTTGAAGGGAATATTATCATTAGTCCTGTTGAAACAGGTACAAGTTCAGTAAGAAAGGGGATGGACATTTCGCCTACTTTTGCACAAGATATTCGTATTATCGATAATACATTTACGGATGGTATTTATGGTTTGTATTTCAGAGGAAGCAGTAACTCCAATAAAGCTTCCGGGACAATTATTTCAGGCAATTCCTTTAATAATAACAACTTTCATTCTATTTTTCTTGAATATCAATTATCGCCTGTTATTGCTGAAAACACAGTTCAAACAAATTCCAGTGCCAACCAAATTTCAATCTATGTAAGTAATACTTCAGGTGGTTTAACCTTAACAAAAAACAGGGTAAGCAGTAATGATGGAAATGCACTCCGTTTGGATAATGTTCAAGGTACGTCCGCAAGTCCCAATCTTGTAAGCAATAATTTTTTACATTCGGACGGCGTTAATCGGGCAATTTATATTTCCAATGCTTCTTATCTCCAATTTTATCACAATGCTGTCTGGAATCAGAACTCCGGATCAGCTTTCCAATATGTTTCCAGTGGTTCTGATAATAGTCTTGTAAATAATATTTTTCAGTCCGCAACAGGTTATGCATTAAACATTTCAAATGGATCAGCATTTTCTCAAATTGACTTTAACAACTTATTTACGGGAGGCAGTTATGTGGGGAAATGGGGAAACACAAATATCTCCGATTTAAGCTCGTGGCAAACCACAACAGGAAAATCGGCAAATTCGCTAACTGTCGATGCAGAATTTCTTTCAGTAAATGATTTGACACCCCAAACCGATGCATTGGCCAGTAATGGTTTTGATTTAACTTCAGTGATTAACGACGACATCAATGGCAATCTTCGTACGGTTCCTGTAAGTATTGGCGCAGTTGAATATAACGCAGTGAGTGGGATTGACCTGGCAGTTAATTCGCTAATTAATCCAGTGAATAATTGCATACTAACCGACGCTGAAATCGTATCAGTGCAAATAGAAAATACAGGAACAAGCTTTGCGGAAAATATCATTCTGGGATACGAATTTAATAACCAGGCTGCGGTTGAAGAAAGCATTCCTGCAGGAACTACGATTGCTCCCGGTCAGAAATATACTTTTGAATTTACTCAAACAGTTGATTTAAGCGTAAAAGGAGATTATCCAATTCGCCTGTATGTTAAAATCGATGATGAAAATTTGACAAACAATGAATTGCTGGTAACCATTTCGCATTATCCTGAAGTTGTTGGCACAGTCACTCCCGCCCAGCAAATTTGTTTAAATGAATTTGCCGTTTTGGAAGCAACTGGTGGAGAATCTTATTTATGGAGTACCGGTGAAACGACTCCACAGATTACAATTAATCCCACCGAAACCACAGAATACAAGGTTACTATTACAGATGCCAACCAATGTTCGGTTGAACTATCAAGTACTGTTGAAGTTCTGGAAATTCCGGTACTGGATTTTGTTGGCGATGAAAATTACGTGAACGAATTTGTACATCCAATAATTGGTACCGATGAAACAGAATTTACTTTTAGAATAAAATATACAGATACTGGGAATGTACCACCAGCCAATGGTTTCCCAAAACTCACACTTTCAAGTTTTATCGAAGACCTTGAATTTGAAATGACAGAGGAAGATGGTACAGACACAGATTTTACTGATGGTAAAATTTATTCCGTTTTGGTAAGCGGTTTAACCAATGATGCGGATTGGGTAGCAACTATAGAAGCTTCAAATGGGGTATGCCAGGCAACCAACATCAGCGGAAACAGTCCGCTGGTAAGTACCGATTTTCTGGATATTGCCATTTTTGCCACCGATATTCTTTTTAACAATGACGAACCCGCATTAAATGAAAATTTCACGATTACTGCCAACATCAGAAACACCTCAGACTATGATGCTGAAAATTTTGAAGTGCAGGTTTATGACGACTCAATACTTATTCATACCGAAACCATAAATTTTGTTGGTGCCCAGCAGGTAACAAATTTTGAGTTTGACTATGCATTTACTGTTTTTGGTTATCACGAAATAAAAGTAGTGATAGATTCGCAAGACGAACTTCTTGAAAAAAATGAATTAAATAATTTTGCCATTCGATTTTATGCCCTCCCTGAGGGAATTTCGGTTACTGCATCTACCAATAAAACAACCTATTATTTGGGTGAAACCATTTATGTTAACGGCCAGGCAGTTTTCACAGGTCTGGATGCCGCAATTACTCCACCGGTGAAAAATGCAATTGTCCGCTGGACAGTCAGTGATGGAAGGGTAAAAACTACTTACACAAATACAACAGGTGGAATTTATACCAGCTTTTCACCCTTTGCAGTTACCGGGAATTATACCATAAGCGGCGAGGTTGACGATGGCCGGTTTGTTGAACCTTTTGGCCCACTCAGTTTGTCAGTTGTGGATAATCCAAATAATGTTCCTCTGGCTGATTTGGTTGCCAACATGACGGTGGATATTCCTGCAAGAGGTTATTATTTGTTGGACGAAAATGTAACTGGTGTCGCAAGTGTTGAAAATACCGGAACTGCAAATGCCGAAAACTTTGTATTTCGTTATTCATCGTGCGAGGCGGAATTAGGAGAAATTACAATTATTCAGCTTGAACCTGGTGAAAAAATTGAATATCCCTTTTCCACTATTTTAACCGATGTCAATAGTTGTGATTATTTAAGCAGATGTAGTTTTATTGCCAATGCTGATGTGTTGAACCAAATAACAGAAACCAAAGAATACGACAACACCAGTCAAATATTTATAAAACAGCGCAGTGAAAAAGTCGAACTGGAACCCGTACTATCCGGGAATTCAACTTTTAACCTGGAAGATCCGTATCGGTTAACATTCGGTATTAGAAATACGGGGGGAATTTCACTCACCCAGGCAACCAATATAAAAGTATACATCGATAACGTTGAATATGCTGCTTATCCAATTAACAGTTTGGATGTTTGTGAAAGATGGTATCAAATAGACGATATTCTTTTTACCACAACAGATGATAAAGTAATTGTTGTAAATGTTGATGAACCTCTGGGTTCGGGTAGTGTTACCGAAAATGATGAATCCAACAATTCGTCATCAATTACAATTACATATTCACCCAAAGAGCCTGACCTTGTAACCAGGAATTACAATTTAAAGGTTAATCCGAAATATCCTGCACTTAATGAAGATTTTGAGATACTGGGAATTTTTTCAAACTCAGGTGGAAAAGATATTATTACATCATTTACAAATAATTTTTCGGTAACAGAAGAAGGTGTTCTGCGAAATCAATCTTTTGAATACCCCAACGGGCTTAATCAGAAAACAACTGATACTTCGGCATATACTACCCAAATAGCAACTTACGGAGATCATCTTGTAGAATTTGAATTGGATATTAATAACGAAGTGGATGAACAAAGCGAGAATAATAATTTTGTAAGTATGCCGCTTTGTGCCGATTTAGTTGCCTATCCAAACGGAAGTGTTTGGAATGGTGGCTTCCAGGTTTATACAAATCAAAACCTTGGAATTTACGCCAGAAACTTAGGATTGTTTGTGCCTTCTGATGTTTCGGTTGCGTTTTTCCTGGATGATGTTTTGATTGCCACAACAACTATAAACGAGGTTCCAACAACCTATAATAACTATTATGGAACACCGGGGTTTGCCCCTCATGTTTTTACTGAACCCGGAACATATACTTTGAAAGTGGTTGTTGATTATCTGGATGAATATGAAGAGTGTGACGAAACAAACAATGAATATAGCAGAGAAATTACCATTACAACTCCCGGCCCTGACCTTAGGGTTTTAAGTGCATACATTTCCCCAACAAAATTGAATCCCGATCTCGATGAGCCTATTAACTTATTTGTTTCGTATGACAACATCGGGGTAGTTCCGGCCGGGCCATTTAAAGTAAGATTAAACATAGATGGTCTTCAGATAGGAGAAGATGTTTTGGTACAGGGAGTGGCTGCGGGCGAAGATGGTACTGTTGCCATTACCGAAACCTACAGCAGTAGCATTGGTGGAATAAAAACCATAGAAGCAATTATTGATGCCGACAATGAACAAGCGGACCCAGATCGAAACAATAATATAGCTGAAAGAACCATTTTTGTTGGTGATGCACCTAACCTTTATTTTGTTTCTTTCGAACTTAACAATGATTGTCCGGAGAATGGTGAAGACATTACAATTGATGCAATAATCGGTAACGATGGAGATATCGAAACTACCGCGACAATTACTTTTTACCACAAAGTTGGTGATGTTTTGGAAGAAATTTCAAGTCAATTCATAACAGTCGGACCAAAAGGGCAAACTTCTGTAAACATAAATGCAACAGTTTTAAGTAATACTTTTGAATTATTTGCTGAGATTACTGATGCTACTCCGTTTGAATATGATCAGCTTGATAATACTTATACGAGAGGGTACTGTACGGTTTCAACTGATGTTGTATTAGCTACTTCGGTGGTAGGTTCAGGAATAATAACACGTAATCCAAACGAAAACATTTTTGAACTGGATTCTGAAGTCACACTTGAAGCAGTACCGGCAAATGGATGGAGTTTTGCCAATTGGAGTGGTGATGCCACTGGCTCGCAAAATCCATTAATCCTAACCATGGATGCAAACAAAAATGTTACTGCCAATTTCGAAGAACAGTTTAGGGTTGATTTGGATATTGTTAATGAATCTTGTGTTGATGCAGCAGATGGAAGTCTGGAAGTTAGCATATTTGCCGGCACATCACCCTTTACAATAGAATGGTATAAAAATTCAGAATTACTTATTGGAGAATCGGGAACAACACTTTCCAATCTTTCAGCAGGAGATTATGAAGTAAGGGTGACCGATAGCAATAACGAAACAGTTAGCGAAATAGCTGAAATAATTGTTAGCGACCTTGAAAAACCACACATTCTTGTTCAAAGTGATATTGTTGTTATTTTGGATGATACCGGAACAGCTACATTAACGGTAAATGAAGTTGATGGTGGAAGTTATGATAATTGTGCCATTGAGATACAACAAATTTCTCAAACTTCTTTTAACTGTGACGATGTTGGAACGGTTGACCTTCTGTACGAAATATTTGATACCAATGGAAATAAACAGGAATCCAATTTCCAGATTACCGTCGTGGATGAAACCAATCCTGAAATTTTAGATTTACCATCAGATATTATGGTAGATAATGATGAAAGCGAATGTGGAGCAATTGTTTCCTGGATTGAACCAACAGCCATTGATAATTGCCAAATACAAAGTTTTACAAGCGATTTTCCTTCGGGAGATGTTTTCCCCGTTGGAACCACAACAGTTACCTACACTGCAACAGATGTTAACGGAAATTCGCAAACTGCTTCTTTTGATATAATTGTTACCGATAATGAAAAACCTTTAATTTCAGCACAAACAGATTTATCTCAAACTTCTGATGAAGGCTTGTGCTCAGCTTTGGTTGAAATTATTCCTGCAACAGCAAGTGATAACTGTGCTGTAGATGGAGATCCTATAGGAATAAGAAGTGATAATCTTGCTTTAACCGATCCATATCCGGTAGGTACAACTACCATCAAATGGAATGTTGAAGATACAAACGGAAACAGTGCTATTGAAGTAGAACAAATTATCACAATTACGGACGATGAACTGCCTGTTATTACAGATATACCAACAAATATCTCCATATCAAACGAAATTGGATTATGTAATGCAGTAGTCAACTGGAGCGAGCCTGTTGCTACCGACAATTGCGATATCCAAAGTTTTACAAGCGATTACAACTCAGGTACTGCGTTCCCTGTCGGAACAACCACGGTTACCTACACTGCAACAGATATTCATGGAAATACTCAAACTGCTTCTTTCGAGGTGGAAGTTATAGACAATGAAAGTCCTGTGATTACTGGAATGCCTGGTAATATTTTGGTACCCGCAGATTTTACTGCCTGTAATGCGGTAGTCAGCTGGAGCGAGCCTGTCGCTTCTGATAATTGCGATATCCAAAGTTTTACAAGCGATTACAACTCAGGTGCTGCATTCCCGGTCGGAACAACTACAGTTACATACATCGCAACAGATATTCATGGAAATACTCAAACTGCTTCTTTCGAGGTGGAAGTTATCGACAATGAAATTCCTGAGATTACTGGAATGCCTGGTAATATTTTGGTACCCGCAGATTTTGCTGCCTGTAATGCAGTAGTCAGCTGGAGCGAGCCTGTTGCTACCGACAATTGCGACATCCAAAGTTTTACAAGTGATTTCAACTCAGGTGCTGCGTTCCCTGTCGGAACAACTACAGTTACATACACCGCAACAGATATTCATGGAAATACTCAAACTGCTTCTTTCGAGGTGGAAGTTATCGACAATGAAAGTCCTGAGATTACCGGAATGCCGGATAATATTTTGGTTCCCGCAGATTTTACTGCCTGTAATGCAGTAGTCAGCTGGAGCGAGCCTGTCGCTTCTGATAATTGCGATATCCAAAGTTTTACCAGTGATTTCAACTCAGGTGCTGCGTTCCCTGTCGGAACAACTACAGTTACATACACTGCAACAGATATTCATGGAAATACTCAAACTGCTTCGTTCGAGGTGGAAGTTATCGACAATGAAAGTCCTGTTGCAAACAATGTTTCACTTCCTGTTCTAAACGATGATTGTGAAATAACCGAATTAGTTCCACCAACTGCTACTGATAATTGTGATGGTCAAATAATTGGTGAATACAATGTTACTCTTCCAATTAAAAACTCAACAACAATCATTTGGACTTTTACAGATTTGGCAAGTAACATTTCTACACAATCACAGGATGTGGAAATTCTTACAGGCGAACTCAACTGGTTTGCTGATACCGATGGAGATGGTTTTGGAGATGCTAATTCTTCTGTTGTTGCCTGTGAACAACCTGCAGGATATGTCGCTGATAATTCTGACTGCGATGATGCTGATGCATCTGTTTATCCCGGTGCTGTTGAACTTTGCGACGGAATCGACAATGATTGCGATGGCCAAACCGATGAAGACCTTGTTTCTGTGACATGGTATGCCGATACAGATGGTGACGGTCTGGGCGACCCGAATAACTCTGTTTCAGATTGTTCTCAACCTGCCGGGTTTGTCAACAACGCTGACGATTGTGATGATACAGATGCTTCGGTAACTACTCAAACAACTTGGTTTGCTGATACCGATGGTGATGGTTTTGGTGATGCTAATTCTTCTGTTGTTGCCTGTGAACAACCTGCAGGATATGTCGCTGATAATTCTGACTGTGATGATGCTGTTGCATCTGTTTATCCGGGAGCAAGTGAAATTTGTGACGGCATTGACAATAATTGTGATGGCTTAACAGACGATGAAGATCCTGGAATAACCGGACAAACTATTTGGTACCTCGATTCGGATAATGATGGATACGGCGATCCGGCAAACTCTATCCAGGCATGTTCTCAACCTGTTGGTTATGTTGAAGATAATACCGACAACTGTCCGGACACATACAATCCTGAACAAATTGATTTGGATGGTAATAATATTGGCGATGCATGTGAAGCATGCGCAACTCCGATAGAAATAGTTTCTATTGTAACACCTTTGGATCCTAATCCTATGAATACAACCATTGTCATTACAGCGGAGATAGTGGGAGATTTAACAGAATTAACATGGGATTGGGGTGATGGAAGTTTAACCACTGAGAGTACAAATGAATTGAATCAGGTAGAAACTCATACTTATACAGAAGCAGGTGTTTACCGTATTCAACTTACTGCTTTGGATATTTGTGGAAATACACATATTCTGTTTTCAGATTATATACCAATTTATGATCCCAGCGGAGGTTTTGTAACAGGAGGCGGATGGATAATGTCTCCACCAGGAGCTTACAAAGCCGACGAGACTATTACAGGTAAAGCGAACTTTGGATTTGTTGCCAAATACAAAAAAGGTTCAAAAATCCCAAACGGACATACCGAGTTTCATTTTAAAACGGCTGATTTAAAATTCAACAGTACTGAATATGAAGAAATGAGATTGATTATCTCCGGAAAGCGGGCTCAGTACAAAGGATATGGGCAAATCAACAATGAAGGAGATTATGGGTTTTTATTATCCGTAATTGATGGACAGCAAAAAGGAGGTGATGGCTTGGATAAATTCAGGATTAAGATTTGGAACAGGGAAACTGATGAAATGGTTTACGATAACAATATAGATCAAACCGAGGAAAATGCAGATCCTGCAACTGTAATTGGAGGAGGTTCTATAGTTATTCATAAACCAAAAGGAAATAAATCCGGGGAAATACCTTCTGCCGAAATTCCGGAAAAGGAATTTATATCTGTAAATGTATGGCCAAATCCATTTGCAGAAAAGCTGAAATTCCAGTTTACTTCTGCTGAAGCAACGGATGCACTACTTGAATTGTATGACATAAATGGTGCAAAGATTGAAACCTTATTTGACAAATACATTCAATTGAATGAAACCATTTATCTGGAATACACCCCAAAAAATATTGCCTCTGGCGTAGTCATATATCGCCTTAAATTAAATGGAAAACTATTTACTGAAAGACGTATTTATAACAAACAGAGATAGTTGATTTCCATTTTGAGAAGCAATTTGTTAACTTTTGAAAGAGGTCCATTGTGGCCTCTTTTTTTGGTTTAAAATAGTGTGATCGGTATCAGAGTTTTGAATTAATCAATTATTATTTTTTGATTGAAAAGTAAGCTGTTTTTGTCTTTTACCAAAAGCAAATACACACCTTTAGGAAATTTTTGTGCTGAAATATTGACCAGCCCAAAACTATTAGTTTTTTGAAATACTACCTTGCCATTAATATTAACCAACAAAATCGAAGCTTCCTTTACCTCTTTGAAATCTATCATCAAATATTCTGAAACAGGATTTGGATAAATTGCAATATCAAAATCTGATTGAAAGGTTGAAGAACTGGTTGTAAAAAAATTAGTTCAAGATAAATCATCAATTGCAATAGTCTGGTCTCCTATTCTAACCTGGATTATCACATCACCTGGAATGTTAATATTTTCTACATTAAACTCGTAAACTTTATCCTGAGTTGTAGTGGTTTTTGAGCCCACTTTTGTGCCGTTAACAAACAATTCAATTAAACAGGGCGAGCCTGAATTCCATTTGTTTTTACATTTTAAGGAGAAACTGCTGATTCCGTTGGGGATCAATTTTGATTGAACCAATGTAACACCCTTGCTATATAATCCTTTTGAGCCATCCACATATCCACTTACGCTTTTCCCGTTAACCGTCCATCTAAAATTATTATCTCCTGTATATGTTGCATTTCCCCAATCCGTATAAGGAAGATTTTCAAAAGTTTCTGTGTAAGTTCTGCTTACGTTTTCACTAACAATTACCACGCAAGAATCTATTATATTCTGATCCACAGATTGAACATACACTTTTGTCTCTCCAACAGATTTACCAGAAATCACACCATCTTCTACTGTTGCAATGGTTGAATTCTCTACGTTCCAAAATACATCTGTGTTAAATACAAATTCAGGGAAAAGAGTAACGGTCAGTTCTTTCTCTTCTCCTGGTTCTATTGAAATGGTATCCTCAGAAAGTTCAACACGTTCAACATGAATTTCCAAAACACCTGAAACAGAAATAAAGCAGGTATCCGCAATTTCACTTCCATACGACCTTGCAATTATTCCAGCTTCTCCTTCGGCAAAGGCCTGAATTGCCCCCTTATTTACATCAACAATTTCAGGATTTGTAGAAGACCAAATAATCCATTGGTATCTTGCTGAATCCGGAGAAAATGTTGCGGTTAAAGTATCTTTTTCAAATGCTCTGATTACAAGGGAATCCAATGAGATAGTTACCTTTTCAACCTTAACATCCCCGGCTTCTATTACAGGATAAAAAGTTCCGCCCTTTGGTGTATTCTTACTTTCAGTAAAAACCTGATTATGTGCTTTTGGTATGTAAACTATACTTGTATCGCTAAAAGTAATTGCACCTCCATTATTATTTTCGATACAGGTATTTTTATAAACTGCATTTCGTGGTCCGGGCACTTCGTGTTGCACCGACCATGGTGTCATAATTGCTTTGAAGTTAGAACTCAAACCCTCCGATAGAGTTATTCTGTTATTTTCAATTAAGTTATATCCTGCATCGTTAGTATGAAAACTCACTTCCTGCTCAAAATCGTTGTCGTAAAGTACATTGTATTTGCAATACTGATTTTGTAAGGAAATGTGGCGTAGATACTTTACGTGGCAACCGGTCATTAAAATATAACTTCCTTGTAATCCCACATAACCATGACCACCTCCACCTTTATTCCATGCTCGTTCAATAAAACAATCCCTGATAGTAATGTGCTTACAATCCCACGATGAAATTGCACTATTACCAACATTCAGAATATTTATTTTATCGAGCCAGCAATTTACGGCCGCTCTTGGAAAATAAATAGCGGTGATTAGAAAATCAGGCATTGCATCTACCATATCAAAGTCATTTGGGGTACAAAATCCACCTTGTACTGTAAGATTTTCCAAAGCAGATTTTTGCCCGTTAAACTCAATGGCATCACCGCTACCTGTCATTGTAATATTGAGTACTACACCTTTTCTGCTTTCCCCTACAATTCTAACCTTCGATCTAATAATTACCTTTTTATCGATATCGTAAATTCCATTTTCCAAAAATAACTGTCCACCGCCATTTCTGTAAACTTCTGTAATTGCAGCATTAAATCCATCGCTGTTTGTTGCAGATAAAGTCTTTACGATGGGTGATTCGGACAATGAAGGAATTCCACCCTGCACTCCGGCTTTTTGCCAATCCAGCATTTCAGGATAATTGGGATCGTATTTATTTGAATCAAAAGTGACACCCCAATCACCAACTCTTTGTGCTAAAATATTACTATGGAATAGTATTGCTATTAATACAACAATGGTTGTTTTCAGATTTGATTTTCTCCCAATTAACATGAATAACTTTTTAACAGTTTTTAGTTTATTGGGTAAATATAAAAAATCAAAATCCGGATAAGCAGAACTCATCCGGATTTTAAACTATGCTAAAAAGAAATAGTAAATATTTAATACATATGATTTTATTTTTTCTTATACAATTCAATATACTTTCTATCCAACTCCTTTGAATCGCCATAGCGTAAACGAATCTGAACCAA
>CAJXZG010000041.1 GCA_913063265.1 uncultured Prolixibacteraceae bacterium
TATATTCTTTTAAAATTTGAGTTTTAAAACATTGAGAACCATTTGAAAGAATGATAGAAATCATAATCCATATAAGCCAAAACCGAAGGATTGTTTTACCATTCTCCAAACGAACAAATTACAAATTTATTCGATTCTTTATAAGATGAACGATTTATATGACAGAAATCAGTATTTCAGTAATTATTTAAAAGAAATTTAAATTGGCAAATCAATGTTTTCCTGAAGAGGATAATTTAAAACAATAAAAAGGCCGTTTCCTCTGAAACAGCCCAATATAGAATGAAATGTTATTTATTTTTCAAATAAACGGTACCTTGACGACCTGTGCAGAAACAGTTTTATTTCGGATTTTAATCCAAATCTGATTTCCAAAAGATGCATATTCTTTTGCAATATATCCCATACCAATTCCTTTGCCCAAAGTCGGTGACATTGTTCCGGAAGTTACATTTCCAATTACAGTACCTTCAGAGTTTACCAATTCGTAACCTTTCCTCGGAATAGCTCTTTCGTTACATATAAAACCTCGTAAACGACGTTTAACTCCTTCGTTTTTTTGCATCATCAGAAAATCACGATCAACAAATTTTCTGTTATTGTTAAATTTGGTTATCCACCCCAAACCTGCCTCAATTGGGGAAGTTGTATCGTCAATATCATTGCCGTACAAACAATATCCCATTTCGAGCCTGAGCGTATCGCGAGCTGCCAAACCTACCGGTTTAATCTCAAATTCTTTGCCTGCTTCAAAAACTGCATTCCAGACCTGTTCTGCCACCTCGTTCCTGAAATACAATTCAAATCCTCCCGCTCCCGTATATCCTGTTGCCGAAATTATTACATCATCAACCTCTGCCATTTTTCCGGTAATGAACGTATAAAATTTAATTTCCTCCAAGTTGACATCCGTAATTTTTTGTAATACTTCGGTTGCTTTTGGCCCCTGAACTGCCAGTTGACTGATTCTGTCTGAAGCATTTTCTATTTCAGCACCAACATCATTTTGTTTTACAATCCAGTTCCAGTCCTTTTCAATATTGGCCGCATTAACAACCAGCATATATTTTTCCGGTTCATAACAATAAACCAGCAAATCGTCAACAATACCCCCCTTACCGTTAGGAAAACATGTATATTGCGCTTGACCTGGTATTAATACGGTTGGATCGTTTGAACTAATTTTTTTTACCAATTCAACAGCTTTTGGCCCCTTTACCCAAAATTCTCCCATATGGGAAACATCAAAAACTCCAACAGCATTTCTAACAGTATTGTGTTCATCAATAACTCCAGAATACTCAATTGGCATTTCGTAGCCTGCAAACTGTACCATTTTTGCACCGGCTTTTTTATGTATTTGGTTTAATGCAGTTATCTTCATATATCGAAATTTTTTATCTGACAAAACTATGGATTCAAAGATAGTTAAGACATGAAATATATCAGCGTTTATTATGAATCGGTTTCGGATTTTTTACTATTTTGTGAAACAAATTCTCAAATATGAAAAACAATCTAAACACTATTGATTTCCAGCATCTGGAAAATGTTACCAAAGGAGACGATGATTTTAAGAAAGAATTAATTGAGATTTTCAGCCAGCAAATTCCTGTTTTTATTAATAATCTGACTAAATTTTTTGAAGGAAAAAACATGGAAAAACTGGCTCGCGAAGCTCATACCGCAAAATCTTCGGTTCTTATCTTTGGCATGACAAAAACAGGTGAATTGTTAAAAAAGATTCAAAATTTTGCAGAAAATAACAATCATACAGAATTGGAACCTGCATTAAAACAAGTGATTTCTAATTTAAACAACGCAAAAACTGAATTATTGAATTAACAGCCAGGGATTAAAAAAAGAAGTCCGTTTAAAAAAACGGACTTATCAATATTATTTCTTTTGTATAAAATTTCAATTTAGTGTACTAAAATTTTCGTTTCAACCAGGTTTTTCAATCCAGGCCAGCAATGATATGGAATTCGCATGAAAATTTATTCATGTCTTTTGGTGTTTAGTTTTATCATGTCATATAAAATTAGTTCCGTTTATTAATAAAATCCAATTCATCATTTCTCTCATCAATTAATATCAAATCGTTTTTATCAACATCGCCACTCAAAATTCGTTTTGAAAGTTCATTTAGTACATACTTTTGCAAAACTCTTTTTACCGGGCGTGCACCAAAATGAGGATCGTAACCAACCTTAGTTAACCATTCTATTGCCTTTTCGGTAATATTAATTTTCAAATCGGTTGATGACAACCGTTTTATTACCTGCTCAAACTGCAATCTTACCACTTCTTTAATATTCTCAGAACTAAGCGGAGTAAATAAAATGGTATCATCTATCCGGTTTAAAAACTCGGGACGAATGGTTTTTCTCAACAATTCAAGTAACTGATTTCGTGTTTCTTCCAGTATAAATGCCTGGTTATCTGCACCTATTTTATCAAAACTTTCCTGTATCAGTTGTGATCCCAAATTGGATGTCATTATAATTATGGTATTCTTAAAATTTACTGTTCTGCCTTTATTATCGGTTAACCTGCCATCATCGAGTACCTGCAGTAAAACATTAAATACATCGGGATGTGCTTTTTCAATTTCGTCAAAAAGAACCACTGAATAAGGTTTATGACGAACAGCTTCGGTAAGCTGACCTCCTTCATCATAACCTACATATCCCGGAGGACTTCCAATTAAACGCGTAACAGAAAATTTCTCCTGATACTCTGACATATCGATTCGGGTAATCATATTCTCATCGTTAAATAGATACTCAGCCAAGGCTTTTGCCAATTCTGTTTTTCCAACTCCCGTGGAACCCAGAAAAATAAATGAACCAATCGGACGTTTTTCATCCTGTAATCCGGCCCGGCTTCTTCGCACTGCATCCGACACAGCAGTAATTGCTTCCTCCTGTCCAACTACTCTTTTATGTAATTCGGTTTCCATATGAAGCAGCTTTTCACGCTCACTTTGTAACATTTTTGAAACAGGTATTCCTGTCCAACGTGCTACAACTTCAGCGATATCCTCTGCGTCAACCTCTTCTTTAATTAAACTGTCATTTCCTTTTTGTTCTTCCAGTTCTTTTTTCAATTCTTCAATTTCACGTTCAGTCTCTTTCACCCTTCCATAGCGTAATTCGGCAACCCTTTCATAGTTTCCCTGACGTTCGGCTTCATCTGCTTCCTGTTTAAAATCTTCCAGTTCAACTTTCTTTTTTTGAATTGCTTCTATTACTGACTTCTCCGATTGCCATTTAGCACGTATTCCGGATTGTTCTTCTTTTAATTCCGAAATTATTTTATTTAATTCGGTTAGCTTTTTGCTATCCTTTTCACGCTTAATAGCCTCACGCTCAATCTCCAGCTGTTTTATACGTCTTTCGATTTCATCCAATTCTTCCGGTATCGAATCCATTTCCAAACGTAATTTTGAAGCTGCCTCGTCCATTAAATCGATGGCTTTATCAGGCAAAAATCTATCTGATATATAACGTTGTGACAATTCAACTGATGCTATAATGGCATCATCTTTTATCCTGACTTTATGGTGATTTTCGTAACGCTCTTTGATACCACGAAGGATTGAAATCGCGCTCAAAGTATCAGGTTCATCAACATGTACTACCTGGAAACGGCGCTCCAATGCCTTGTCTTTTTCAAAAAATTTCTGATATTCACTTAGCGTAGTTGCACCAACGGCTCGTAATTCACCACGGGCAAGAGCAGGTTTTAAAATATTTGCGGCATCCATGGCTCCTTCGCCTTTTCCTGCTCCAACCAATGTGTGAATCTCATCGATAAAAAGAATCACCTCATCGTTTGAATGAATTACTTCGTTAACAACAGCCTTTAACCTTTCTTCAAATTCGCCTTTATATTTTGCACCGGCAATTAATGCTCCCATATCAAGGGAAAAGACCTGTTTTGTTTTTAGGTTTTCCGGTACATCGCCACGTACTATTCTATGGGCCAGTCCTTCTGCAATTGCAGTTTTCCCTGTTCCGGGTTCCCCCAATAGAATGGGATTATTTTTTGTTCTGCGCGAAAGAATCTGTAAAATACGACGTATTTCATCATCGCGACCAATTACCGGATCCAACTTCCCGGAGCGGGCCCTTTCGTTCAGATTAAGTGCAAAACGGTTTAAAGAATTAAACTTGTCTTCTGCAGTTTGACTATCGACTTTAGAACCTTTTCGTAACTCTACAACAGCAGTTTTTAATTCCTTTTTAGTTATTCCGTTATCAGCCATCAACCTGCTTACCTCATCTTTTGCATCGAACATTGAAATCAGAATATGCTCAACTGAAACAAACTGATCATTCATCTCCTGAGCAAGTCCAACTGATTTTTGCAATACCCGATTCGCTGAATTAGACAGATATTGTTCTCCGCCGGTAACTCTGGGATAAGATTCTATTATTTTATCGATTGCCTGCTGAAAAACAGAAACATTAACATCCAGTTTTTTTAGTAAAAATTCAACAACATTTTCGGCCGAATGAAACAGGCCTTTAAAAATATGACCGGTTTCCACCGCCTGCTGTTTATTTCCCTGTGCAATTTGAAAAGCAAATTGTATCGCTTCCTGTCCTTTTATTGTAAAATTGTTTAGATTCATCTTTACTCCTAAATTTAAAAATTAACAAATTCGATGTATCAAATTACAATCCACAACTAACTGAAAGACAGAATGTCATAAAACTTTCAAATGAGTATGAAAGCTTGTCTGAATTTTGAAAATTTAAAATGAATACCTGACAGTTATTATAAAAAAACAAGGATGCCACCACCCTTGTTTTCTAACCTAACTAAATCTATTTCTATGAAAAAAACTCTGTATTAAAACCTCATTAACAAAAGTAGGTCAGAAAACAGTTAACTCGTATAAATCAAAGTTAAAGAATGTTAATACTTAATCACCAATAACACAAAGAGTTAAAACTTCATTTTTTGCGCTTACAAATTCCATATATTTGTGCTTTGCCCAAAAACTTAACAGAAATTACACGGTAGTTTAATTTGATGTTAACAATAAATTTGAAGTATTATACCCGTAAAACTCATAAAATCATTATAGAGAGCATTTTAATGTATAATAATAAAAGCTTCCCGGGTTTTAATTACAAAAAAAATAAGTTACTTTTGCAACCCTGAAAAATCGAAATAATATTCTATTCTTAATAAATTAAAAATTAAAGTTTTATGACAAAGCGTGTATATACGTTTGGTAACGGTCAGGCCGAAGGAAAGGCTGATATGAAAAACCTTTTAGGAGGTAAGGGTGCCAACCTTGCAGAAATGAACCTGATTGGTGTGCCGGTTCCGGCTGGATTTACCATTACAACAGAAGTTTGTACGGAGTACAATAAACTCGGTAAAGATGCTGTAGTTGATTTACTTAAAGAGGAAGTGGAAAAAGCAATTGCTGCAACAGAAAAAGCAATGAACGCTAAATTTGGTTCAAAAGGAGAAGCTTTTCCTTTGATGCTTTCAGTTCGTTCAGGTGCCCGTGTATCTATGCCGGGTATGATGAATACAGTGCTTAACCTTGGAATGAATGATGACGCAGCTAAACTTTTAGCTGAAAAATCAGGTAACGAACAATTTGCTTACGATTCATACCGTCGTTTTATTCAAATGTATGGCGACGTTGTAATGGGTGTTGAAGCCGAAGAAGGTGAGCACGATCCGTTCGAAGAAGTACTTGACAGAGTAAAAGACGAAAAAGGTTATAAAACAGATGCTGAAATTTCTCCTGAAGATTTAAAAGCTATTGTTGAAGAATTTAAAGCTATTGTAAAAGAAAGAGCAGGAATGGATTTCCCGACAAATCCATGGGATCAGCTTTGGGGCGCAGTAATGGCCGTATTCAATTCATGGAATACTCCACGTGCTATTCTTTACCGTCAGAAAGAACAAATTCCTGAGGAGTGGGGAACTGCAGTAAACGTTCAGGCAATGGTTTACGGTAACATGGGCGATACATCGGGAACAGGTGTATGTTTCTCTCGTGACGCTGCAACAGGAGAAGATATTTTTAACGGTGAGTACTTAATTAATGCGCAAGGTGAAGACGTTGTAGCAGGTGTTCGTACTCCGCAGGAAATTACATTGGAAGGTTCACGTCGTTGGGCACAACGTAACGGTACATCAGAAGAGAAACGTAAGGAAACTTTCCCTTCACTGGAAGAAGCAATGCCGGATGTTTATGCTGAATTAAATGACATACAACAAAAACTGGAAGACCACTATAAAGACATGCAGGATATGGAGTTTACTATTCAGGATAGTAAACTTTGGATGTTGCAAACCCGTAACGGAAAACGTACCGGTGCTGCCATGGTAAAAATGGCTGTTGACATGCTTGAAGAAGGTATGATTGACGAAAAAACAGCATTGATGCGTCAGGAGCCAAACAAACTGGACGAATTGTTACACCCTGTATTCGATAAAGATGCAATTGCAAAAGCTACGGTATTGAGTAAAGGATTACCTGCTTCTCCGGGAGCTGCAACAGGTATTTGTGCTTTTACAGCCGACAGAGCTGAACAACTGGCTGCAGAAGGAAATAAAGTTATTCTTGTGCGTCGCGAGACTTCTCCAGAAGACCTTGCAGGTATGTATGCTGCAGAAGGTATCTTAACCGAACGTGGTGGTATGACATCTCACGCTGCAGTTGTTGCCCGTGGTATGGGAAAATGTTGTGTTTCTTCAGCTGCCGGAATCAGCGTTACCATGACTTCCATGAAAATTGGAGATAAGGTTTACAAAGAAGGTGATTTTATTTCGTTAAACGGAACAACCGGTGAAGTATACGACGGTCAGGTTGCTACTATCACTCCTTCATTGGATGGTGATTTTGGTAAAGTAATGGATTGGGCAGAAAACAATACAAGAATGTATGTTCGTACCAATGCTGATACTCCTGCCGATGCTAAAATTGCCCGCGAATTTGGCGCAAAAGGTATTGGTCTTTGCCGTACGGAACATATGTTCTTCGAAGGTGACCGCATCTGGAAAATGCGTGAAATGATTTTGGCTGAAGATACTGAGGGTCGTAAAGCGGCGTTGGCAAAATTATTGCCTATCCAGCGTGAAGACTTCTACGGAATTTTAAAAGCAATGGACGGATTTGGTGTAACTATTCGTTTATTGGATCCACCATTACATGAGTTTACTCCTAACGATTTGGAATCTCAAAAAGAGATGGCTGAAAAATTAGGTGTTCCTGTTGAAGTGGTTACCGAAAAAGTAGAAGGATTACACGAATTCAACCCAATGTTAGGACACCGTGGTTGTCGTTTGGGAAATACTTATCCTGAAATTACAGAAACTCAGGCTCGTGCTATTATTGAAGCAGCCTGCGATTTGAAAAAAGAAGGATTTGATCCAAAACCAGAAATTATGGTTCCACTTATTGGTACTGTAAAAGAGTTGAAATTACAGGAAGAAATTATTCGTTCTGTAGCTACAAAGGTAATGGCAGAAAAAGGAGTAGAAGTAGATTATATGGTTGGAACTATGATTGAGATTCCTCGTGCTGCATTAACTGCCAACGAAGTGGCTGAAGTAGCTGAATTCTTCTCATTCGGAACCAACGACTTAACTCAGATGACCTTTGGTTATTCACGTGACGATGCTGCTAAATTCTTACCGGTTTATCTTGAAAAAGGAATCCTTAAACAAGATCCATTCCAGGCACTTGACCAAACAGGTGTTGGACAATTGGTTGAAATTGCTGCAGAAAGAGGTAAATCAGCCCGCCCTGATATTAAATTAGGTATTTGTGGTGAGCACGGTGGTGAACCATCATCAGTTGAGTTCTGTCACAGAACTGGTTTGGATTACGTTAGTTGTTCTCCATTCCGTGTACCTATTGCACGTGTAGCTGCTGCACAGGCAAACATTCGATAGTAGAATAATATCCGATATATAATTAACCGCCTTTGGAGTAATCTGAAGGCGGTTTTTTATTTTCTAATCAAAGTTGTCAAAAGCTAAAATCAGTATTCATGATTTTTCATAAAATTAAACCTTTTGGCTCACCCTCTTCTCCCTCTCAACGAGTAGCTAAGCTTTATACGCAAATATGAAATTGAAAAAGCAAGAGAATAAAAAATAAATAATAAGAAATAACGAATGAGAAAGTGTTGAAAACGGTAAAAATCGAGCCAGTATTTCCTGATTTCTGATTCCCTGCCTGTGTCAGGCAGGTTTATTTTGTGTTTCTTATTTAAATTATTCATGTTTTTAAAATTCTAATAAAAAAGCCCACCCCGAAATATTCTTTTTGCCACTAAATCACTAAAACACAAAAATTTCATTAAAATGTACAGTATTAATAATCATGGTTTTGTGGATTTTGGCGATTTGGTGTTTTTGTGGCATTTTCTTATTTATTACTTTTCAGAGTGGGTTCAATAAAAATAAATGTGTAAAAAGGGTAGCTACGCATAGAGAGGGACGACCCCGAGTACTCGCGGGTCAGGGTGAGTAATAAAAAATTCACACATTTCACATCTTGCTTAAATCATAAACAATCTACCAATTACATCTGTTTTTCGAATTTAACTTCAAACAGATTCATCTTTTAGTATTTCAAAAGTAGTCTTATTCCTGGGCTCACCTTGAAAATCCGGTGGATCTTGTCTTGGGGTAATTTTTTTCGATTTAAAAAACTTATTCAATCTCAAACTTCAAGAGTATTTCTGGTTCATTCTTCGCCGGACGAATCTTGATTCTTCACGATTCCCCAGCGCTACAAGATTTCGCACTGCTCCATCTTTCACACTGAGCTGTTGCTTTTCGCTCATTCTGGGCTAAGAATATAACATACCCTCGTAGGGGCGAATGACAATAATCCAGCTCAACTAAGGGCTTCGTGATTCCGACTTCCGACTCCTATACGTAAATTACGTATATCAAAATGCGTAAATTACGCTTTTACGTCTACTTTAAGTTTTCGAAATTTGTAAGACAATTACTGAAAAGCATGAAAACTTAAAATATAATAATTATAAAGACGTTCTTCACCACACAATGAATCATGACGGTTTCCTGGTTTCCAACCACATTCTTAACCCAAAATCACATCTCCCTCAGGAAACAAAGATATACGGTTATGATGAACTCAATTGCAGGGAATTCCTTTCAGGAGTTCCTTTCTTTTTTTATGAATGTGGTATTTTAAATATCCGGAAATTCATGCAATTCCCCATTTCAACAATAGTTTGCTTTGGGCTATTTTTCATATAAGAATGGCAATTATACGTCCGGGGTAGCCCGGATTTACTAAACAAACAACTTCGCCGGACGATGTTGATTTTGTTTTTTTACCCGGCACTTTATACCAGGCTACAAACATTTAACACCTCTGGTGTAATAAAATCCCTGATGGATTTAATAAGTGTAGCCCCGGGGTAATTCAGGTAAAAGAATAAAAAGCGCAATAAGACAGTTTTTGGTACTGTTATTGCATGCTTGCCTGCAGGCAGGCGACGTATTTTGTTGCAAAAAACAATTATTGAAATGAACTACCTCGAAACAAAGCTGTCGAGGTATCATAGTCGGAATTATTTTATCAACGATGCAAGCATCGGAGTATTAACTCATTTATCCCGATACACTGCGCTATCGGGATTCGTTCAACTTACAAAGTTCAAATCACTTCGTTTTTGAAATTTGAGTTTCACGAATAAATGAAACCCTCCACCCGTCTTTCGACGAGTACCCCCTTTTTGAAAAGGAGGACTTGTTCAAATGAATTTTAATTTTGGTAGAGGCACGCCCCCATTTTGAAGAGCCTGTCCCGACAATTGAGTCGAAAGGGGAATCCAAGGGGAATTAAAATCTTTAAACCGAAACCCAATTGTATTTTATCGCCGAAACTACCAGTCCTGCAATATTTTTTGCTCCCGATTTATCCAGTAGTTTTTGTTTGTAGCCTTCGGCAGTGCGAATGGAAATATCCATTTTTTTTGCAATTTCAGCATTTGAGAATTCCTTGCAGATTAATTCCAGCGCTACTAATTCGCGGTCGGTAAAATCGGGTTTAAATACATTCTCCTGCTTGTCCTTTTTGTGAAGGCTTCTCATCACCATTGCCGAAATATCTTCGGTAAAATAGAATCCGTTTATTATTACCTTTTGAATAGCCGTTTCCATTTCATCAGGGTCGGTATTTTTGAGCAGATAACCATTTACTCCCTGACCAATTAAATGTAAAATAAATTGCTCATCGTCTTCCATGGTTAGAATCACCACTTTAATATCGGGATACAATTCCCTGATTTGCTGATGTGCTTCTACCCCATCCATTACTGGCATACGCAAATCAAGTAAAATTAAATCGGGCAGTTTTTCCATTCCCTTTAGTAAGGTCAATAATTCCTTGCCGTTTTCAGCTTCGTTTATTTGATCCACAAAAACAAAATCTTCTAAAAGGGCAATTATTCCTTTTCTAAAAAGTTTATGATCATCGGCTATTATGATGTTTATTTTATTCATTTTATTTCACAACAATCGATAACTATTGAAAAGATTCCTCGCTCCGCATCGGAATGACAGGCTTTTGTGTGTTTTTGTTTCCTGTGAGGGAGGGTTTGCCCCGGGGCCTCGGGGCCAAACCCTCCCTCACAGGAAACTCTTTCAATACTAACACTTTGTCATTCTGAACGAAATGAAATGAAGTGAAAGAATCTTTACCAATATTAACTTATTATGCATTTATTGCTATTAATTTTAGTATCTATTTCTACTTTATATTTTTTAAACACATCAAGCGTTCAAGCAAATCACCGCCCTAGTTCCTTTGCCCACAGTTGATTTTAATTTAAATCGTGCATCAACAATTTGAGTTCTGCTTTCGAGGTTTCGCAACCCAAGTCCGGTAACAATTTTTTCTTCCAGTTCAAAACCTTTGCCATTATCCGATACCACAACTGCAAGATTAGCATTTCCTGAAAACCTTAGATGAATTGAAATGGTTTCGGCTTCAGAATATTTTATGGCATTATTCAATAATTCCTGAACAATACGAAAAATAGCCAGTTCCTTTTTGTTATCAAAGCGGAAATGCTCGCCTGTTTTTTTACAAACAATTTGTATTTGTCCTGCTTTATTTACCCAGTTGGCCAGTTCCTCGATAGCAAAATACAAACCCAGTTTTTCGAGCGATGGCGGTAAAAGTGCCCGCGAAATTCTTCGAACCTGGGTAATAACTTCGTCTAAATACGATTTGGTTTCGTTGGCTAAAGTTTTGGCTTTTGTTTCTTCCGATTTTTTCTCAATCCGCCCTACATTTAGTTTTACTACCGATAACATGGCCCCAACCTCGTCGTGCAAATCCTGTGCAATACGTTTACGTTCTTTCTCCTGTGCCTGAATAGTATTTTTTAATATCTCTTCCTGCTGTTCCTGTTTTATTTTGTTTACCTCGAGTTGTTTCTGAAGTAAACGTTTCTGGTAGGTAACAAAAAAGAAAAATATGGCTGCGGCGAGTAAAATCATACCCACAGTACCAATAAAATATACCAGTATTAATTGAGAATTTCCTGAATCCACTTTTTAAAATTTTCAACCCTTTGCTAAAGTAATTAACAAAATTGTTTTTTAAGAAAATAAGGGAATTATTCTTTATTGGGGTGTTTTATTTTAATATTGAGGTTGAATAAATATTGTTTGAACCTGACCACCCCAACATCGCTACGCTCCGGCACACCTCCTACAGGAGGGGAAATTTGTGCTTCAAAGTTTTTTTTGGAATATAAAACATATTATGAAATTCGAAAATTTCTCCTCCTTCAAGGAGGAGTACCCGAAGTATGAGGGGGAGGTGGTGAAGGCAGATGTTTTATGCACCAAGCGGTTTGATCCGCTAGGCGCATAAAAGGATATTCCCGGAACTTCGATTTTCCAAAGTCGAAGATCGTGCCGGACTTTGGAAAGTCCGACTCCCAAAAGTATCATGCTTAAATCTGGTGAAGAAGGCGAAATGAAAAATTATGCAGATACTTATCCTCCTATTTGTTGATGATAAAAAACAACTTTGAAAAATATTTCCAATAATTTTTTAAGCTATTTTGTTCTTCTCCTTTCTCCCAACCTTCCAAAATCCAACAGCAATAAATGCATAAAAAAGAATATTTACTCCAGCATAAAATAAATGGATCTTCCGGGTAAATTCCCTGTTTAATTCCCAGCTTAAATTAAACAAAGTAAAATAAAACAAGTTGGCCGAATAATAAATTAAGATGATTGTATTTATCCATATAAGTGGTTCTGCTGAGAGACTTTCAATATTTGCATCAGACAATACTTTTAAAAAATGCAAAATCGAAAAAACAATAATAATCAAAGCTCCAATTGGTGCTATTATATTTGGGAATTTCTTTAAATCCTGAATAAATAAAAGATTGAAGATTGCAATGAATATAAAAACTAAAACTGTTCCTATAATTACTCTTTTATTAATATAGTCTTTCAACAAGAAAAAATAAAACAATCCTAAAATCAAAAAAGCTAACGGAAAATAGTTGTTCCCAACCGGACTTGTATTTCGCATTCCAAATATTTTTAAAATGTCAATCGTTATTTCTGTCAAGCAACCAAAAACCACGAATAAGAAAATGATGCGAAGAGGTTTTATTAGCTTTTTAAACCTTAATATACCAAGTATCAATGCAGATATAAGTACTATGTTATAAATAAAATCAAGAATATTAAACAATCTCATTTCAGATAAAATTATATCCTATAATTTCTTTTCAACGCTTTTACTTTTTGATTGTTTCCAAAAACCAATTATAATCAAAACATAAAATAGCAAACCAACTATCCAATTAAAATAAACGGTATTTAGTGCAAATTCATTTGATACCGTAAGACTATAATTAAATAAAATGTAAAAGAAAAAATTACCGGCATGATAAAAAAGAATACCAAGATTAAACCAAATGATTGGTTCTGCCCACAACTTTTCAATTTTAGCTTCACTCATAATTTTTGCAAACAATAAAATAGAAAAAACGCATAAAATAATTGCGGATAATGCACCGGTTATATTTGCAAATTCAAATAAACTCTGTATAAAAATTACATTTATTAGACTAAAAGTTAGAAATGCAGAAATTATCCCAATCAATACTTTTTGATTGATATAGTTTTTAAGCTGTAATCTATAAAACAACCCAAGAAATAAGAAAGATATTGGAATATAAAAATGACCAATTGGCAAAGTATTTTTCATCCAAAAAGCCTTGTAAATACCCGTAAATAACTCAGTAAAAACGCCAAAGGAAACGAAATAGAAAATATATTTTAATTCGGAAGAAAGATGCTTATACTTTAATAATCCAATAAAAAAAGATAAATAAATAACAAAATCGTAGAATTGATTAACTACAGACATATAAATCAACTTGGATTATAAATGCTTCTGTCATCACAAACGGGTGGGCACATATCATTGTAGTCAAAAACTTCTTCTTCTCCGTCACTTTCAACTGATCTGGATAAAGTTGGCTGAGCCGCACTTAGCATAACATTCATAGTTTTTGCAATACCCAGTTCAATTTTAATTTCTTCTTTGTTTTGAGCATTGAACAACTCGTGTAATTCAAATTTTGTTAACAGATAACCATTGGGGTAAATATATTGTCGGAAAGCAGCACCCTCGCCATTTTCGTCTAATTCTCCTGCACACCATTTACGGTACAAACGAATACTTTCGATAACTTTTTGGGTATTGTCTGAGCAATTGATATTTTCTTTTTCAAGTTTAAAAACCGGGGTTTCGTAATCGGCATAAACATCGCCACTACCCAGTAAAAAGGCCGAAACCGCATAAGCGCTAAGCACATATTTTTCGCCTTCCTTTTTTTCTTCGAGCCCCAGGTATACCCGCACCCGGTTTTCGTTGTCACCAATCAGCGTTTTGTATGTTTCTTTTTGAAGAATTATTTCGGGCACTTTCAGGTTAAAACTGTGTTTGGCCTCTTCTTTAAAATTTTTTCTCCAGTTCTCGGCTTTTTTTGGGGGTAACTGATCTCTTTTTAGTTTTTGTGTCATTTCAACTGTATTTGGTTAGTATAAAAATATACAATTTCTATGAAGAAAAAACAGTTTATGTAACATATTCGAATTGGAACTGCATAAGTATGGCTTCATGGTAAAACCTATCTGCTAAACAAAAAAATTATATTTGTTGAAACCAATACGTGCATTTTGGATAATACAAAGAATTGAGAGTTTCGAGATTGCACAATTCATTTTTTACCCCTCTGCTTTCAGCATCTCCTCTAAAGGGGAGAATTTTTTGGAATTACGCCTGGCGGATTAAACCGCTTGGCACTTATTAATAAAGTTTGGTGAATTACAATTTTGCATTGTGGCTTTGTGGGGTGATTGACATTTAAATATCCTTTGCCCTTGGCTTCAGCCAAGGAATTAATTACAGAAAATACAACTGGGCTTTAGCCCTTAATTTCAAGACATTGGGTTAAAGCCCATTTTGTATTGGCATCCTAAAATCCGTCAGCTTAAGCTGACGGCAAAGAATAAATACACATTTTCACACTGCTTGTAAAGCATGGCATTAAACTTTTGCCGGATTTAACCGTTTGGCGCATAATTACAAAACTGGAGGGCGAAGATGAATTCAAAAAAACTACCCACCGGAAAATCCGGCGGGCAGTGCTGTTAACAGTAAACAGTATAACATAAGGTCAAGGTTTTCAAAACCGGTATTAGTACATCATATCATCAAAATAATAGCCCTGACTTACATAACCATCGTTAAAAGCATAATATCTTTCGGGGTAATGTACCAGTTGGAAACCATAATTACTGCGTTCGAAAAACAAGTTTCCTACCCTGAAATACAAATAACCATTTACATAAACCCTTTCGTAATTTTGCGGAATGTAATGGAAAGTAATTCCATAAGGCACATCCACCAGCACATAACCTACACCACTTCGGTACCTGAAAAAATAACCATCGTAACAATAATATTTGACGTGATTATGTATGTAAACCGGAGGCCGGTATGCAAACCTGCGAATTACATGTCCGTAGTGGTGATGGTGGTAATAGTATTTATGATGACGGTATGCATAAGGATTGTAACATGAATAATAATGTCTCCAGCTATTATGGTTCCAGCGGTAATTTTCCCAATGGCTGTTCCAGTAATAATGGTTTTTGTTTTTATAAGAATGTCCGTAATCATAATGTTTCGATGTCCAGTATTTATTATTCCCCTTATAATGTTTATTGGGTTTGTAACGATTATCATTTGTATTATGATAATACTTTTTGGCATTATAAGATTTTGTTTCACGATTTGAATAATGCACTGTATTTGATTTATTCCTGCTACCCGAAGTAGAATAACCGGTTGTTCGTCTGGACATAGTTGAAGAACCTGCAACTTTATTACCTGAATTCTTATTCTTTTTTACTGTTTCATTTCGTGGACTACTATTCCCGTTTTTTCTTGCCGCATTTCTATCAGCACTCGGTTTTTTCGCATAAACCTGTTGATTTGAATAAGTGCGTTTCGAAGTGCTGTAAGCACTTTTATTCCGTGTAACTGTATTGCCTGATTTTGAATTATTATTTCTTTTAATTTCAAATTTAGTGTCAACCCTGCGGGGAGATGTTTTCGCGCGCGGTGTCACGGTTCTGCTGGCACTTTTTTGTTCAATTTTACTCCGTGAAGTATTCCTTCTGTTTTCAACTTCGCGATTATTTTGTTGATTTGAACTACTACGTCGTTGAGCCTGTGTGGGAGTTGCCGGTATTGTAATTACTGCCGCCAGAGTTATCATCATTGCAAGCAGTCTGAATTTTTTAGTTTTCATGACTTCTTATTTTTAGATTTAGAAAATCTTGTTGCTAATTCTCTTTTGGCGCCTAAAAAATGATATCTGTTAAAATATAAACAAAGGTTGTGCCAAAGAATTATTTTTGCGACTTGGATTCTGAGATGAAGAATACAAAATTTTCATACACTCCTGATACACTATATTTTACATTTTATCTTTATGTTGTTTAAATCAATTTGTCAAAAGTTACTTGTATAAGGATAAATTGACAATCCACAATTTCATTACCTCGGTTCCGTCATTTGACGGATGGAAATTGTTGACCGTCAATTCATCCTTTAAGATTGAGGTAATAATTGACTGGCAATGATTTTCAGCCTTTTATTAAAACATGTGCTTTTTAGGCTTAAATTCTGACTTCAAAAATCCCCATTTTTTATTTCGCTAATTCTGTATATTTTTGCTGCCCGAAATGGCAAGAATATTATCTATCGATTATGGGAGAAAAAGAGTGGGTTTGGCAGTTACCGATCCCGGTCAGATTATTGCTAACGGCCTGGCAACTGTTCCCACCCATACGATTTGGGATTTTCTTAAAGATTATTTCGAAAAAGAAAACGTTGAAACCGTTGTGGTGGGTTATCCCAAACAAATGAACAACGAGGCATCGGAAGCTGTTAGGTATATCAACCCGTTTTTGAAGAGATTTCAAAAGGTTTATCCCGAAAAAAAGCTTGAAATCCTGGACGAAAGATTTACATCGAAAATGGCATTTCAAACGATGATTGACGGAGGATTAAAAAAACAACAACGGCAAAATAAAGCACTGGTGGATAAAATAAGTGCCACAATTATTCTTCAGAATTACCTGGAGCAAAAAAGATTTAAAAACGAATGAAGTATCCAATTACATTATATGGTGATATTATCCTCAGGAAAAAGGCAAAAGAAATTGAAAAAGATTCTGAAGGATTAAATGAAATTATTGAAAATATGTGGGAAACCATGTATTACGCCGATGGTGTTGGACTTGCTGCTCCTCAGGCAGGAATGCCAATCAGGATGTTTGTTATTGATGGTTCTTCAGGAGCCGATGAAGAACCAGAGTTAAAAGATTTCAAAAAGGTTTTTATCAATCCTGAGATTATTGAATTATCGGGCGACAAATGGGTGATGAACGAAGGTTGTTTAAGCTTACCCGAAATCAGGGAAGATGTTTCGCGCCCCGATACCGTTCGACTGAGATATTTCGATGAAAACTGGGAAGAACACGAAGAAGAATTTAGTGGTTTCGCCGGACGTGTTATTCAGCACGAATATGACCACCTGGAAGGAACACTTTTTATCGATTACCTTTCACCGCTTAGAAAAAGGTTATTAAAAAGTAAACTCAACGATATTGCCCGTGGTAATGTTCGCCCTCATTATAAAATAAAAGTACCGGTGAAATAAAATGTAACCCTTTTCTCCGTATCTTCGTTTGTAAGATTGACCTACAAACGTACAAACTTGGAAAAATTAGTTCAGAACATTCCTTTTCTGCGTATCACAATTGCTTTTGCCCTGGGTATAATTATGGGTGCTAATTTTGCAATGAATCCAACTCTGATTCTTGTAATTTGTTTTGCGCTGTGTATTTCTTCAATTTTAATCAACAAAAACTATAAATTCTCACTTGGAACATTTTATGGCATTACAGTTCAACTGTTTTTCATTTTTTTTGGTGTTTTTGTAATGCTTCAATACAACAAAAAACCGGTTTTTATTGAAACAGGGAATTTTAAAGCGGTAGTATTGGAAGTTCCACAGGAAAAGGCGAAATCATACAAATCAGTACTTCAGGTTGCATCCGTTTTTACAGCTGATGCAAATCTTCAAACAAAGGAAAAACTCATTGCTTATTTTGCAAAAAACAACATGGCTTTGTCCTTAAAACCCGGGGATGAAATTCTGTTTAATTCTACTCCTAAAGAAATCAGAAATTACAATAATCCTTACGAATTTGACTACAAAAATTTTCTTGAAAGAAAGAGAATTTATCGCCAGGTTTATTTAAATGAAAATCAATGGATAAAAACCAACAACTCAATTAGAAATCTTAAAATCCTTGCAGAAATAGTCAGGGAAAAGCTTCTAAAAAGCTATTGCGATCAAGGTATTCATCATACAGAACTGGAAATACTTTCTGCCTTAACACTTGGTTATAAACGTGATTTGGATCCAGAAACCAGGAGAGTGTTTACTTCGGCCGGAGCTTCTCATATTTTAGCTGTCTCAGGTTTACATGTCGGCATTGTTTACTGGGTGATTTTTATGCTTTTAGGATTTTTAAGAGAAATAAAATTTGGAAAATTCCTGTTTGTTCTAATAACGATAGTACTGCTCTGGGCGTACGCATTTATTACAGGACTTTCACCTTCGGTAATGCGGGCGGCAACTATGTTTACTATTTTTGTTATCGGGGAGAACTTAAACCGAAAATCAAATATTTACAATTCTCTGGCTGCATCAGCTTTTATTCTCTTGCTAATTAATCCTAACAATTTATTCGAGCCGGGTTTTCAACTCTCCTATTCAGCAGTTTTTGGAATTGTTTTTTTGCAACCAAAAATTGAAAAGTTAATCACAGTAAAATCAAAAATATTGAAGTTCATTTGGACATTACTTACAATTTCAATTGCAGCTCAAATTACTACTTCTCCAATTACTGTTTATTATTTCGGACAATTCCCAAGCTATTTCTGGACTACAAATACTTTTATGATTCCGGCTGCAATGTTGTTAATCCCGTTTGGGTTCGTATTATTAATATTTTCCCACGTTGTTCTTTTATCAAACTTCCTTTCAATAATTATAAACCTGATTTTAAAACTGGTTTATTCTCTGCTTCTTTTAATCGAACAGCTTCCTTCATCAGTGATTTATTTATCTGCAAATAAGATTCAATTGATTTTATTTATTGCCGTTCTAATTTCAATATTCCTTTTACTGAATAAGCCTAAAATCAGGTACATAAAGTCAGGATTGATTTTTCTTTTATTTCTGATTTTTTCAGTTTTTATAAGAAGTACCAAGCGTTTAAATAATACTGAGTTTATTGCGTATAATACACCCAAAAATCAATCTATTCATTTAATTCATGGAAAGAAAAACTATGTTATTTCTGAAAATAAATTAGAAAGTGACGAAAAATATTTTCATCCTTCCATAAAAACGGCACAAAAACTTGGATTAGAATATCCCATATTTTACACACCCAAAGATAGTTTTAGGAATAATGAAATTATCATTCAAAAGAACTTTATTTTTTTTGAAGGAAAAATATTCTCATTCAACAAAAATTACTCTGATTCAAGTGTAAATCAGCTTATCGACTTCTACATTAATCCCTCATTATCAACACCTAGCCCAAATTTTGACAATAAAACACTTATAATATCGAATAAAAGAACTTTTAGTAATTATGAATATAATTCGTCTATAATTCATAACACCTTGAAAATAGGTGCTTTTAGAAAAAAGTGGTAACTTTCAACGTTAATTCATTATTTCTTTCGGCATGAATAATAGGATTATTTATTTTTATTTTGAAGTTAATACTTTATTTTGCCGGGTAATATTTAATTAAAAAAGGTTATGAAGATAGTAATTGCAGGTGCCGGTGAGGTTGGTACACATTTGGCAAAAATGCTAACCGATGAATCACACGACATCGTATTACTTGACGACTCTCTGAACAAGCTTTCAAAAATCAGCAATCAAATTGACCTGATGACACATACCGGTTCTGCTCATTCTTTTGAAGATCTAAAAAAGACCGGCCTTTCAAAAGCAGATTTATTTATTGCAGTTACACCTTACGAAGAAAGAAATGTATTTGCCTGTTCTATGGCATCTTATCTGGGAGTTGGCCGTACAATTGCCCGGATAAACAATTCTGAATACCTGGAAGAAAGATATAAAAATAAGCTCAGAAATATGGGAATTCATGAGCTTATTTACCCTGAAAGTCTGGCTGCAAAAGAGGTTGTTGCTTCTATCAAACAAACAGTTACCCGACAGTTAATTGAATTTTCCGGTGGAAAACTCATTTTAATGGGTATAAAAGTAAGAAACAATGCTCCTGTATTAAATAAATCCTTAAAAGACTTAGATCTCAACGAACATAATATTTCGGTTGTTGCCATTAACCGCGATAATGTTACTATCATTCCAAACGGGAAAGATGTAATTAAAGATGGCGATATCGTATTTTTTGTAACCACGCCAATCCAGGAACAATATGTTTTCGAACTAACCGGTAAAAAGGTTTTTGATATTAAAAATATTATGTTTTTGGGTGGAAGCCGGGTCGCTCAAAAGGCAATCGACAAACTTGGAGATAACTACAGAATTAAGGTAATAGAAAGCAATTTGGAGAAATGTAAACAAATTGCCGATAAATATGATAAAGTTCTGGTAATTAATGGTGATGGAAGAGATTTTAAAATTCTGAAGGAAGAAGGAATTGATAAAATGGATGCGTTTGTTGCCACCACCGGAAATTCAGAAACCAATATCCTGATGTGTCATTTGGCAAAAACATACGGGGTTAAGCGGACAGCAGCAGAAGTTGAAAATCTTGAATTTATGGGATTGGCTGAAAATATGGATATCGGTGGTGTTATAAACAAAAAGCTTAATGCTGCAAGTTATATATACAAGTTTACTTTAAATGCAGCCATCTCGAAAGTAAAATGTTTGACTGCATCGGATGCTGAGGTTTTTGAGTTTATTGCCAAACACGATACTAAAATTACAGACAAGCCAATTAAATATATCGATTTCCCCGAAGAAGCTGTTATTGGAGGTTATATCAGGGGCGAGCAGGGTTATATTGCCAACGGAGATACTTTAATTCAACAAGGCGATAAAGTAGTAGTATTTACATTACCTTCCGGAATTAAAAAGCTCGAAAAATATTTTAAATAATGATTCAAAGCGTGCTTAAACAATGAATATTAAAATCATACTTCGGGTAATTGGCCTTTTAATGTTTGTTGAAGGAGCATTTATGATTCTTCCAATTATTATTTCTCTTATTTACGGAGAGAATGATACAATGGGATTTGTCTTTTCTTCAGGAATTAATTTGTTGATTGGAGCCATAATTATTTGGCTTACACGAAATGCAAGTAAAGATATTGGCAAAAGAGAAGGATTTATTATTGTAGCAATAGTTTGGATCATTTTCTCTTTTTTAGGAAGTTTACCGTATTATTTTACCGGAGCTATTCCTAATTATACCGATGCCTTTTTTGAAACTATGTCGGGTTTTACTACTACAGGAGCTTCTATTTTAAATGATATTGAAGCACTTCCTCATGGAATTTTGTTTTGGAGAAGTTTAACACATTGGTTAGGGGGAATGGGAATAATCGTACTCTCATTGGCAATTCTGCCAATTTTTGGAATTGGAGGCATGCAGTTATACATTGCTGAAGTTCCAGGTCCTACACCGGATAAAATTAGTCCGAGAATCAGACATACCGCAGCTACCATGTGGGTCATTTATCTGGTTCTTACCCTTATCGAAACATTGTTGTTATGGATTGGCGACATGTCATTGTTCGATGCTGTCTGTCATGCATTTGCAACAATGGCGACAGGTGGTTTTTCAACAAAACAGGCAAGTATTGGCTACTGGTCATCACCCTATATTCAGTATGTTATAATACTTTTTATGTTTTTGGCGGGCACAAATTTTACGCTTACATATTTTACTTTAAGGGGTAAATTCAGGCCTGTTTTAAAGGATGAAGAATTTAAATACTACGCTATTATTGTATTAGGTTTTACAACAATAATATCTGTTGGACTTTTTATTACTGCCCAATATGGATTTGAAGAAACAATTAGAAACTCGTTGTTTTGGGTAGTTTCTTTGGTAACCACAACAGGATTTGGAACCGTTGACTATTTAATGTGGAAACCAGTGCTGATTGCCGTTATTTTTATGTTGTTCTTTTTTGGTGGCTCCGCAGGTTCTACCGGTGGTGGAATAAAAATCATGCGAATTGTTTTGCTTTTCAAAAATGGATATTACGAATTAAAAAGGTTGATTCATCCAAATGCAATAATCCCTTTAAAGTTTAACAAACACTCTGTTGATTCTAAAATAGTTACCAATATCCTTGCATTCTTTGTACTCTATTTTATCATTTTTGGTGCCAGCATAGTAGTTTTTATGATTTTTGAACCTGATTTGGTTTCTTCTATGGGAGCCGTAGCTTCAAGTTTAGGCAATATTGGTCCGGGATTGGGTTCGGTTGGTCCTGCCGAAAATTATGCACATATTCATCCACTTGGGAAATGGTTCCTTTCTTTTTTAATGCTTCTTGGAAGGCTTGAACTTTTTACAATTCTTGTACTTTTTAGCCCTGCATTCTGGAAGGAGTAGATTGCCAGCAGAAACATTCTAATGTTTTTAATTCAAATTTTCACTTTTAAAGGAGTATGTTGGCCGGATGTACAAAGCACGAAGATGGAATTCAAAACAAGAAGCCAGAAGCCAGGAGCGAGTGGCCAGAAGCAAGCTAAAATTCTAACTCTCCCTTACCTTCCCTGACAATTTCTATTTCATCGCTTGTACAATCAACAATTGTAGAGGGGATTAATTCACCATAACCACCGTCAATTACAATATCTGCAATATCCTGGTATTTTTCGTAAATCAATTCAGGGTCTGTTATATATTCAAGTATTTCATCATCATCGTGAACAGAAGTAGACAAAATTGGATTTCCCAGTTCTTTTACTATTTCACGGATAATATTGTTATCGGGCACCCTTATTCCAACAGTTTTTTTCCCTTTAAAATACTTGGGTAAATTGTTATTGGCATCTAAAATAAAAGTGAAAGCCCCTGGCAGGTTTTTTTTCATCAACTTAAAAACCGAACTTGGAATTGGTTTTGTAAAATCTGAAAGATGACTTAAATCACTGCAAATAAACGAAAAATTGTTCTTTTCGGCTTTGACACCTTTTATGCGGGCTACTTTTTCAACTGCTCTGGTATTGGTAATATCGCAACCCAATCCGTATACCGTATCGGTTGGATAAATAATCAGTCCGCCTTTACGCAATACATCAACAATTTTAAGCACTTCACGCAAATTCGGATTCTCATTAAATAGTTTTACCAACATATTATTTTCTAATTTTGCCGTGCAAATGTAGTTTTACTTTTATTCAGAAACAATATATCTTATTCAATAAACAGCAAAATGGCAGGTTCAGTTTTGAAATGATCCAAATCAAACTCTGGCCTGATACTATAATTTAATTATCATTTTTATGCAAATTATTACCACATCAGACGGTTCAAATACAATTTATCTTCCGGGAATAAACGAACAATATCATTCAGTAAACGGTGCAGTTACCGAATCTGAATATGTATATATCGACAAGGGATTTAAATTTATAAAAAAGAAATATCCCAAAGTATTTGAAGTAGGTTTCGGAACTGGACTAAACTGTTTGCTAACGGCCATTGAAGCTGAAAAAAAGAAAGTTGATACTTTATATATTACCATTGAAAAATTTCCGCTCAGCCAAACAATAACGCAACAACTAAATTATGGTAAAATTATTTCAAAAGAAGCGCTAATCCTTTTTGAGAAAATTCATTCAAGTCCATGGGAAAAAGTTATAGAAATCTCCGATTACTTTCAATTAAAAAAAATTAATGCTGATTTGATTTCTTTTGATTTTAAACAAAATGAAAAATTTGATATGATCTATTTTGATGCTTTTGGTCCCGACAAACAACCGGAAATGTGGACACCTGAAATTTTTGAAAAAATTCATTCAATAACATCAGAAAATGGTGTTTTGGTTACTTACAGTGCAAAAGGTGAAGTACGAAGACAATTAACAACCTGTGGCTTTGTTATGGAACGTATTCCCGGCCCTCCGGGAAAAAAACAGATGTTACGAGGAATAAATAAAAAATCAACAAATTGAGGTCATATCCAATAATTCGTTTAAAGAAAAAAATTTAATCAAAAACCTGATTAGGAATGGGATAAGGAATTTAAGAATATGGTCTTTATTGCCAAAAATTTACATTATATTCGCAGCCTTTATGTCTGAAACTTTATAATTAAAATACTATGGTTCAGATTTCGAGTTAAATTCGATAAAAAAATTAAAAATGGCTGGAAGTCAAAAGTCAAAAGATACCTGTCTACCGCAGGCAGGGAAGAAAAAATCATTTGCATGAATTTTAACTTCAGTCTTCAGTCCAATAAAGTTTAAAGAGACTAGCAGCTGCAATTAAAATGCAGTGTTTTAAATATTTATCAGAAAACAAAGGAACAAATGGCAGAAAAAGAAATCAAAGGAGAACTGGAAAGATTTAGTTATTCACTTGGGATGAGCATAGCTGGTAACCTGATTCAATCGGGAGTAAAAACTGTAAATCCAAATTTATTTTTAGAGGGTTTTGTTGATGTTTTTAATGGTGCTGAACCAAAAATACATCCTGAAGAGGCCAACAAAATTTTAGAAGATTTTATAGGAAAAGTTAATGCTGATAAAGGTGCAAATAACCTTGAAGAAGGTTTGGCATTTTTAGCCGAAAATAAGAAAAAAGAGGGTGTAACAGAATTACCCAGCGGGCTTCAATATACAGTTCTGGAAGAAGGAGAAGGAGACATTCCAACAGCTAACGACCAGGTAAAATGTCATTATCATGGAACATTAATAGATGGAACCGTATTCGATAGTTCTGTTCAACGCGGACAACCTGCAGTTTTCCCGGTTAACGGTGTGATTAAAGGTTGGGTAGAAGCGCTGCAATTGATGTCAACAGGTTCGAAATGGAGATTGTTTATTCCATCAGAACTTGCTTATGGCAGCAATGGAGCCGGTGCATCCATCGGGCCAAATTCAACACTTATTTTTGATGTAGAATTATTAGAAATTATATAAACAAAAAAATCAAATGAAAAACAGTATTCTTTATGTGCTGGTAGTTATCATGGCGTTAAGCGCATCATGCCAGCAAAGTAGTAAATCGGTAAAATTAGAGTCAAACGCCGATTCAGTAAGTTATGCAATTGGTATTCTTGTAGGTTCCAACAATTTACAACAACTGGAATCTGCCCCTGGAAAAGATGAAATCAGCAAAGAAGCAATGGCTGCTGCATTCAGTGCAATTTCAATGGGTGAAGAAACAAAAATTACAGAAGAAGAAGCCAACAATCTTGTTCGTACATTCTTTGAATCAGCAGGAGAAAAACAAGCACAAAAAAATCTGGAAGAAGGAAATGCTTTCCTAGAAACCAACAAATCCCGTGAAGGTATATCTGTTACCGAAAGTGGCTTACAATATGAAGTATTAACCGAAGGTTCAGGTGCAAAACCATCGGCGGAAGATCGCGTACGTGTACACTATCACGGAACTTTAATAGATGGAACAGTTTTCGACAGCTCAGTTGAGCGTGGCGAGCCTGCGGTATTTGGTGTTGGACAGGTAATTCCGGGATGGACAGAAGCATTACAATTAATGCCGGTTGGTTCAAAATGGAAAATTTATCTTCCTTCGGCAATTGCATATGGTGAGCGTGGTGCAGGTGGTGACATTGGTCCAAACTCAGCATTGATTTTCGAAGTTGAACTTTTGGAAATTGTAAAAGAATAAAACACAACTATCGTTGAAAAGAGTTGATAAAAACCCTTTGCAATGTTTTTTTGCAAAGGGTTTCTTTTTTATTTTAGTAGACTTTAAAATCGAGTATAAAAAATCTAATTATGGCATTAAGTATAAAAGGAAGAATAGACCAAATATTGCAGGCACAAAACGGAGTGAGCAAGGCCGGAAAAGAATGGAACAAACAGGAGTTTGTAATCGAAACTGATGAGCAATTCCCCAGAAAAGTATGCTTTACCTTATTTGGCGATAAAACTTCGCTTATTAACGGAATTAATTCTGGTGAAGAGGTTGAGGTTTCTTTTAACCTTGAATCAAGAGAATATAACGGAAGATGGTTCCATAATATTAATGCATGGAAGATTGATAAGGTTACAGATAGTAATATGCCCGAACCACCACCGGAATTTGCAGCCGGCGATATTCCACCGGAACCGGAAGATGAAGCGGGTGATTTACCGTTCTAACTATTGACTTTTATAAAATATCGATAGCTGCGTTACGCAAATTTTGAAAACAGTCATCCCGAAAAATTCGGGACTCCTTGATTTTCAAAATTTCCAAGCCTTGCTCTCAACATTTTCTAAAAGCCACTTTCAGAAGAAGTAAAGTTTTCAAAAATCATTAATAAAAAATGCGCTAAACAATTTAACATGTTTAGCGCATTTTTTATTATTTGGTTCTTTTAATTACTAGAATAGATAGTTAATGCTAGTGTCACATAAAACAAATGCAGTACTAACCTCTTGAATCATACAACTACCTTTTCCCGAAGTCAGACTGTTCGGGTTTGTACGAATCAATGCAATTGTTTCCTTTCTTCAAACGATGGCCTTTTTTTATTGAGCCTGGAATCGAAATCCGGCCTTAGGGAGAGCGAGAAGCTCAAAGGCCACGATGGCTATCGTGGGAGGAGATCACTCGTACGAACTTAGGTCGGATAAAGATGTAGGGTGAAAATAAAAAGCAGCCTTGACTTTTCTGTTTACTCTTTGTGTTAAGTTCATTAAATCCCGATTGCAACATCGGGGACAAAGAGTAAAATCCGCCTGATAAGGCAATTCAATTTAATACTCAATCAATTTAATTGAGCAAATAAAATACTTGAATATTATTGGTCGCGTGAAAAAACCGGTTTCCCCTGTTTGGATAAACGAGGATTAAAAACATATCCCTCCGATTCAAATGCTAACAAATCCTCAGGATTTTTAATATCATTTTCTATGATAAAACGAGTCATTAATCCACGTGCTTTTTTAGCAAAAAAAGAAATCATTTTGTAAGTCCCGTTTTTTAAGTCTTTAAATTCCGGAGTAACAATTTCTGCTTTTAATTTCTTTTTATCTATACTTTTAAAATATTCATTTGAAGCCAGGTTTACCAGGACTCCGCTCCCCGATTCTACAATCGCTTCATTAATTTTTTTAGTTATTACCGGATTCCAGAAAGCATATAAATCCTTCGATTTGTAATACTTTAGTTTTGTACCCATTTCCAGGCGGTAGGCTTGCATTAAATCCAAAGGTTTTAATACACCATATAATCCTGACAGAATTCTTAATTTAGTTTGTGCCAATTCCAGCTGTTCTTCCGAAAGTGTAGAAGCCTGCAAGCCCTGGTATACATCTCCGTTAAACGCCAGTATCGCCTGTTTTGCATTTTCTGGAGTAAAGGGTTGATGCCATTCCTGAAATCGTTGAAAGTTCAGTTCTCCCAAATCAGCAGATATTCCCATTAACTTTGACAATTGTTTTGGACTTTGTTTCTTAAGTTTTCCAATTAACTTTTCTGAATAATCCAGTAACTCCGGCATGGTGTACTTTTCAATTACCGGAGTGGTATTGTAATCCAAAGATTTTGCAGGTGATATTACAATTAACATTTCTATTTATTTTTGAGCATTAAGTATTGAACTGTTTTTTACATACTTTGTTGCAAAGCAGCAATCGATTGCTGTATGGCCAATCTGTCCTGACTGGTTAATCCTTCCGTTTTTAAAGCTTTTTGATAAAGTTTTACCGCTTCTGTTGTGTTGCCGTCTTTTATATAAATATCTGCCAGAAAACTAACTGCAGATAAATACTGAGGATGTGTATCAATAATCCCCTTTAAAGTTTTAATTGCCGCATTTTTTTGACCATCCTGTTGTTGGTAGAATGCCAGCGTATAGGCATATTTAGGATCTTCAGGCATTGCGTCAGCAGCAATTTGTGCAAATTTTATCGCCTCCTTTATATCTTTCTGCGAAGTTATTACACTTAAATTATATGCAGCCACCGATTGTTCCGGATTTGTTTTTAAAACAACACGTAAGGCTTGTTCCGCCTCATTCATGCGTCCCTGCTCAGCTAATAACAATCCCAGATTTAAATTGGCTGCTTCATTTTCAGGATCTATTTCAATTACTTTTCTGAGGTTTTCTTCAGCTTTTTCGTTGTTGCCAATATAAGAATAAAGCACGCTGCTGTTGATTAATGGCATTAAAGATTCAGGATACAAACGTGCAGCAGTTTCGTATGAAGTTAATGCTTTGCCGGATTCTCCCTTGTTTTGATAAAACAATCCTAAATTGTAATGCGAACTCCAGTCATCAGGACGGGTTACAACCGAAGTCATGTATTCTTTTGTTGCCGCATTTACAATCTCCTTCTCCTGAGCAGTAAATTGTTCATCTCTAAATAAAGCCAGAGAATTTGCTGCTGCAATTCTAACTACCCGGTATTCATCTTTGCACGCTTCAACCAAAGCATTTTTGGTTTCAGTGGTAAGATTTCCGTTAAGCCCTGCTGCTGCTGACGAACGAACCAATACATGTTCACTTTTCAAGGCATCAATTAAAACAGGCCATTTTTTCTCATCATAACAATTTACCAGGGTTCTTACAAACGAAGCAATTACCACATGATTTAATTCCTCTTTTTTAATCAATTCAAGTATTTCATCTAATCGATCCCATTCATTTATTCGTGCAACTCTCATTAATTCAGCCCAGTACAAAGTTTCCTCCTGGTAGTCTCCATTTTTTCTTTGTTTTACAATTTTATTCGCCCACTCAGGAGATTTATCAGTGTGGCACATATTACATGCATTGGGTGAACCAAATTTAATCGTTGCTTCCGGCATAGGCGGCCTGAAAGAATGGTCGCTTCTGTTCATCGCACCAAACATCGATTGTGGCATATGACAGTTTACACAAAGCGAACCCGGACTATCAGGTTTGTGACCGGAATGTTCAGCAACATTTAATACTCTTTCTTCGTGGCAACTTTTACAGGCATCGTTTGGATTATCTTTAAAACGATCCCGACCGCTGGAAGTATGGCACATTACACAATGAAACTGTCCGTTATCGTTACATACATTCATTAACCAACCTGTGTAAGTATAGTTTTCACCCAAATCTCTTCCATCAGGATAGAAATCACGATTATCAATCAATGTGATGTCATAATTATCAAAAAAGCGATCACCAGGCATATAACTCGGGGTAATGGGCCTCATCTTAGCGTGACATGGCGAACACGACCAATTGTGCTGCTCAGGTGTATAAACTGAAGTTGAAATTAAACCAATGTCTTCAATTACTTCACCTTCCTTCGCATTTCTAAAAATTTCAATATGCCTTGCACTTGGTCCATGGCATGTCTCGCAGTTAATTCCCGGTTCTTTCCATTGCGATTCATAGGAATCATTTGTAAGGCTGAAATTGGTCTGTAACTGGCTTACATGGCAACTGTAACACGATGTATTAAAAGTATACATTCTGTCTTTCCAGGGTAAGGCCTCATCTTCCGGCCCTTCAGTAAAATGACGCAATGCCGATTCAGGATTATTATACCATGTTTTGGTATTTAAATTATAAGCCAAAGGAATGGTCTGAAGTTTTCCTTTTTCGAGGGGTGTAAGAAAATAGAAAATGTTTTTGCCTCCCAAAGACCAAACCACATCGTAGTTCCTAACATTATCGCCATCCTTTTCAATCATGGTAATGGCTGAATCTCCAACTTCAATATTGTACTTTTTCCCTTCTATTTCAAATTCTTCACTATTTGGTATCTTCTCAACTTCAACAAATTCTGCGTTTATTGGTTGCATTGCTTTTCCGTGATGTGACGGAGACCATAGTTCATAAAAATTTTCATGACATTCTATACAACTTCCCGATCCCGCATATTCATTCTCAGCAACTTGTATTTTAGGTTTTTTTGTACACGAAGTTGCCAACACCAATACAATCATTACCCACAGATTCCAACTTTGTTTACTCATAAGGTTTTATTTAAGTCTTTTGAAATAATGCATAAATATATTAAAGAAAAATGACCCAATCCTGACTATTTAAGGCCTAAATCGAATTATTGTAAAAATAAATTCATACAATTCTGTTTCATTACGAATCGAAAAATTAATTTTATCCTAAATTAAGTAATTAATAAGTAACATGTATATAGGTATCCTTCGCGAAACTAAAACACCCCCAGATAAAAGAGTTCCATTAACACCGGAACAATGTGTCGAAGTTCAAAATAAATTCACTGATGTTAAGGTAATTGTTCAACCCAGCAAGATTCGCTGTTTTAAGGATTCAGAATATCAATCATTAGGTATTCAGTTAAAAGAAGATTTAAGCAATTGCGACATATTACTTGGAGTTAAAGAAGTGAAGGTCACTGATTTTATTGCCGGTAAAAAATACCTGTTTTTCTCTCATACCATTAAAAAACAAGAATACAACCGTAATTTGTTGCAAGCAGTTTTAAAAAAGAAAATTCAGTTAATCGATTACGAAACATTAACCGACAAAGAAGGATTCAGAATAATCGGTTTTGGCAGGTTTGCCGGATTAGTTGGAGCATACAACGGATTCCGGGCCTTTGGTTTAAGAAATAATCTTTTTGATTTAAAACCGGCACATCAGTGTGATGATTTAAAAGAAATGTATCAACAATTGGATGCAATAAAACTTCCATCAATAAAAATTGCTGTAACCGGAAATGGTAGGGTTGCGAATGGAGTTTTAGAAGTGCTGGATCATTTGAAAATTAATAGACTATTGCCGGAAGAGTTCCTTAGAATTACAAATCCAAATGGCCCTGTTTTTACCCAATTATTACCAGGCAATTATGTTTGCAGAAAAGATGGCTCAGCTTTTGAATTATACCATTTTTTTAACCATCCGGAAATGTATAAAAACTGTTTCCATCCATTTACCGGGTCAACTGATTTATTAATGGCAGCTGCATATTGGGATCCAAAATCACCGGTTTTGTTTACCTCCGATGATATGAAAAAAGATTCTTTCAGAATTTCAGTAATTTCAGATATTACCTGCGATATTGAAGGTTCAATTCCATCAACTAAAAGGGCTTCTACTATTGATGATCCCTTTTATGATTATAATCCTGAAACAGAAGAACTGGAAAAAGCATTTTCATCGATGAATAATGTATCTGTTCAGGCCGTTGATAATTTACCGTGCGAACTTCCAAAAGATGCTTCACTTGATTTCGGACGTAACCTGATAGATAGAGTTTTCCCGGGCTTGTTTGGCAAAGACATTGATGGAATTATAGAACGTGCATCGATAACCAAAGAAGGAGAATTAACTCCTACATTTTCTTATTTACAGGATTTTGCGGACGGGAATTAATGGATAATTTTTTCAATCCTTATCCGGTGTTTTCTTTGTAAAATTATGGGATAAAAATTACCTATTACATTAAAAATTGTTAGAAATACAACCAGTTGGTAATATTCGTGAAATAACAAGACTACTGATATTATGATTATTGATACAAAAGCGGATAAATGTCCAAATTCGGATTGTTTGGTTTGAAAGATAAAATTTTCCAATCCTTTTTTAGTTCCATCAAAATATTTTAATCGATTCTTTTTTCTTCCCCAAAAAGCGATCATCAACATAACTCTGAAATACCTTACGCCCATAATATCATAAATAAAATTCAAAAATTCCGGATTTCTAACTTCATAATAAAGCTTAGGTAAAATCTTATTGGTTTTATAAGCAAAACCTGAAATCGCAAAAACTCCTGTTATAAAGAGGCTTAATAAAAATGAGAGTATAAAAGTTTCTGAACTTCCATATTTTTCTGGTTCTGAATTAATCAAATCCTTCATCAAATCATATGATCTGTAAATAAGAAATAATGAAAAAACCGGAAATAATATTTTCTTTAATGTTTTCAATCATTTAAAGAAACTTAAAATTTAAAATTTGGTTCAATCCATTATAAAAACAGTTTTTCCTTTTTAACCTCACTTTTGGGGATTTGATTAAAAACTGTTTGATAAAATCCTTAAAATTTTATTTGCTTAAGAATTATTTAGTATCCAAAGTTTTCATTCAATTTGATAATTTTGAAACACAAAAAAAAAATACAAAATCATGAAATCTTATTTTCTAATTATAGTTATTATTTTCTTCTGCTTCTCTTCGGTTTTAGGGCAATATAAAATCATTGACATGCATATTCATTCCTATGAAAATGATGAATTTAAACATCAGATAAAAGATTATTGGGGAAATACTTCATCAAAAAACAGTTCAGAACATTTTGAAGAAACCTATCAATTAATGCAAAGATTCGGTATTGAAAAAGCCGTTGTCAGCGGAAACTTAAAAAGCCTGAAAGAATGGACTTCAAAAGATACTGAAAACCGCATAATAAAAGGAATTTATGCCAATCACCCTTCAGAATTGAAAATAAATCCGGATGAATTTGAAAGACTTTATATTGAAAACAAAATAGATGTTTTTGGTGAAATAGGTGCATACTACTCAGGTACTACTCTAAACGATTCTATTTGGCAGCCTTATCTTGAAGTTTGTGAAAGGCTGGATATTCCTGTTGCCGTTCATACCGGCGGAGGCGATCCGGGAGGAACTTATACATGGTCACCCAAAGCACGACTTTATTTGAGCAATCCTTTGTTAATTGAAGATGTGTTGGTTAGATATCCAAAATTAAGGATATATTTAATGCATTCGGGCGAAGTTTTTCATGAAGAAGCACTCCGGTTAATGGCCTATTATCCACAGGTTTATTCAGATTTAGGTGCAATGTTATGGGTAGAACCAATTACACAAAGATATATTGTTGAGTTTTTGAAAAATGCCAAACAGGCCGGAATACTAAATCGCGTTATGTATGGAACTGACCAAATGCTTTGGCCCGGAGCGATAGAAATGTCAGTTAATTTTCTTAAAAATCTTGATTTTCTAACTGAAAAAGAAAAACAGGATATTTTTTATAATAATGCCGCAACTTTCCTTAAAATCAATTAGCATACCATTGTGAAAAGACGTACTTTTGATTTTATAAAATCTTTTGATGTACAAAATTAATTTGGTATCGGTGAAGTAAATAACCTTTGATATTCTATCATTGGTTATCCCTTTTTTTAATACTCTTACAAAATCTTGTATGAGTAATTTTATATTTAATATTACTAAAATCTTAAACGTTTGGTAAATACCTTATTTCAAACCAAACAATACAATTTAAACAGAACATCATGAGTAAGGAAATAAAATCAATTCACGAATTTGAAATCGAATTAATTTGTGATTATTATTCAAATTTTGAACGACAAGGGCCCGGTAGTCCGGAGATTACAAGAAAAGCCTTAAGTTTTATAAATAACCTTTCTGCATCTTCATCTATTGCTGATATTGGTTGCGGAACAGGAGGCCAAACAATGGAATTAGCAAAGCTTGTAGAAGGAAAAATTACCGGCCTTGACCTTTTTCCAGGTTTATAAATCTATTTAATTCAAATGCTAAAAAACTCAATTTACATGACAGGGTAAAAGGAGTTGTAGGGTCTATGGATAAACTCCCTTTTGAAAAAGAAGAGATGGATTTAATCTGGTCTGAAGGAGCAATTTATAACATTGGTTTTGAACGTGGTCTTAAAGAATGGCGACAATTTTTAAAAAAAGGAGCTTATATTGCTGTTTCAGAAGCTGCCTGGTTTACAGACAACAGACCAAAAGAAATAGAAGATTTTTGGATGGATGCATATCCGGAAATCGATACAATTCCGAATAAAGTTAAACAATTTCAGCAAGCAGGTTATGTCCCGACTGCTTCATTTATACTGCCTGATTCGTGCTGGACTGAAGACTTTTTTGCCCCACAAAAGGAAACACAAAAGGAGTATTTGAAAAAGTATGCTGATAATAAAACTGTTAAAGAGTTTATTGCAAATCAACAACACGAAGAAGTTTTGTTTAAAAAGTACAAAGCCTACTATGGTTATGTATTTTTTATCGGTAAGAAAATTTAGGGATTGACTCATTGGATTGCAGGGTATTTGCAGATTTCAATTGATTATTGAAATGCAGATTCCCTGCATCTTTTATTCTTTTGGAATTGGCAAATTATGTTGTCTTAGAAAAGACAATTTATCCCAATAACCTCGTTGAAATTTAATTTTGTCATCAACAATATGAAAAAAACCACAACCCCTTAAACCCAGTGGATCTTTCCACTCCAATATTCCCCATTCGCCGTCCTCAAAAATATTTTCAACGATACAAACCATTTCTGCCTGTGCAAATTCATCTTGAAACATTTGCCTTATTGCTGCTTTTCCTATAACTGGTTTGTTTGCCACCTGATGATTTATTGCATCTTCATGATAAAACTCGGCAATTTCTTCTGCATTTCCTGAATTAAAAACTTTTACCCAGTTTTTGATTAGTTGTTTTGGTGTCATTTTGAAATTTCTTTTCAGAATAAAAATAGCATTTAAAATCTTATATTATTCTAATGTCTTTTTCAACCAAAGATGGATGTCATCTTTAATGTTTTAAATGTATAAAGATGACATCCATAAACTATACAAAAAAAGCCTGCATAAATGCAGGCTTTAATTATAATCAATTTCGCTTGACCGTTTTGAATTGCTTCAAAAAACTGAGAATTGTTTATTTTATCAATTCAACGCTACGTTTGACAAACTTGTCCAAATCGGCACCTTTAAGCATTCCGTTTGCCAGCAATGCAAGGTCAACCATTTGTTTGGCAATTTTATTGTTTTTACCAAAATCAGTAAGCTGATCTCGTTTTGAACCTTCCATAGTAGCCAATTCCTTGTTTAAATCTTCCAGCTTTTCTTTATCAGCCTGAGGAATCTCTTCTTCTTTTTTATCCTTTTTGGCTTTTTCCATCACCTCAACTTCAGCTTTTTTTGCAGTTATATCGGTAACAAGTTTTTCCAATTTCTTTCCTAACTTTTTGTCTTTGGTTTCAACTACTTTTTTCACCAGCGGATGATTCATATTCACCACAAGATTCAAACTTTCAGGCATATCACCGTACATGTTCATTCCCCCTTGTGTTGCACTCATATCTTTCATTCGACGCATAAACTCACTTCGGGTAATTACTATTGGTGCATCGTTTTCTCCCAGGTTTTGAAAATCAACCATAAAATGGAAGTCTTTATCTTCGGGGCAGACGGCCTGGAATACAGGAGAAAGTTCTTCTTTTTCTTCAAAACTTAATTCGTTTTGAGTTGTATCCTCTTTTTTAACCAGATTTTCAACTACATCCGAATCTACTCTTACAAATCGTTTATCGGTATATTTTTGCTCAAATTTCTGAATTACGTGTGGAGTTAGTACATCATCTAGCAGTAAAACATCGTAACCTTTGTTTTTTGTCGCCTCGATAAAAGTAAACTGTTCTTCTTTGTTCGATGCATATATATGAATCAGGTTTTTATCCTTATCAGTTTGAGAATCTTTTATCAACTTTTCATATTCTTCGAAAGTGAAATATTTCCCGTCCACATTTTTAAACATAAAGAAATTCATTGCTCTGTCGTAGAATTTCTCTTCAGTCAACATTCCGTATTCTATGAAGATTTTTAAATCATCCCATTTCGATTCAAAATCCTCGCGGCTGTCTTTAAAAATCTGTGCCAGACGGTCAGCTACTTTTTTATTTATATGACCACTTATTTTTTTTACATTCGAATCGCTTTGCAGATAAGAACGTGAAACATTTAATGGAATATCGGGCGAATCAAGCACTCCATGTAACAAAGTTAAAAATTCCGGTACAATTCCTTCCACTGAATCGGTAACAAATACCTGGTTGCTGTACAACTGAATTTTATTTTTCTGAACCTCGAAGTTATTTTTGATTTTAGGGAAATACAGAATCCCTGTTAAATTAAAGGGATAGTCTACATTTAAATGTATATGGAAAAGTGGCTCATCTGCCATAGGATAAAGTTTACGATAAAATTCTTTATAATCTTCATCCTTTAAATCTGCGGGAGCTTTTGTCCATGCAGGTGACACTTCATTAATCTGATTGTCTTCTTCTGTTTCAACCTGTTTACCGTCTTTCCAGTCTTTCTTTTTCCCGAAAATCACAGGAACAGGCAAAAATGCACAGTATTTTCCTAAAATCTCCGACACTTTCGCTTCTTCAAGAAACCCTTTTTCTTCATCACTGATATGCATTACAATATCAGTTCCAACTTCATCTCTTTCCGTATCTTCGATTGTAAATTCTGGACTTCCGGTACAACTCCATTTTACAGCCTGCGCTCCTTCTTTATAAGATTTGGTAATCACCTCCACTTTGTCAGACACCATAAACGAACTGTAAAAACCAAGTCCAAAATGACCAATGATTGCATGGGCATCATTTTTATACTTTTCAAGGAATTCGTTAGCGCCCGAAAATGCAATTTGGTTGATATACTTGTCAATTTCCTCGGCAGTCATTCCAATTCCACTATCAGAAATCGTAATGGTTTTTGCTTTGGCATCCAGTTTTACTTCAACTTTCTGGTTGGTAACATCACCTTTGTATTCTCCTTTAGATGCAAGTGTTTTAAGTTTTTGAGTTGCATCAACAGCGTTTGAAATAATTTCCCTTAAAAAGATATCATGATCTGAATAAAGAAACTTTTTAATAATCGGGAATAGATTTTCGCTGGTTACTCCAATTTTTCCTTTCTGCATGTTATTTTGATTTTAATATTATTGTTGTTTGTGCGGGTGATTTCCAAACAACATGCCAATTAAGAATTGTGACGATTTGTCATTTTTTCCATTTGAGTTTCGTAAAAAATGACGTAAAAGATGATCTTTCTCCATTAATTTTTTCCAGTAAAGTATTTTAATTTGCAGCGTTAAATTAATTTTGTTTTATGGGTAATATGGAAAAACATTTTGAGAAATTCAGAAATAATATTGTTGGATTAGACCAAAAATTTAATTCGCCTTATGGGGAAAAAGAAATTTTATATTGTGACTGGATTGCAAGCGGAAGATTGTATACCCCTATCGAAGATAAAATAACAAATACAATTGGGCCATTTATTGGTAACACCCATACTGAAACCAGTGAAACGGGTATGCGAATGACTCAGGCTTACCACAGATCGCATCAGCTGATAAAAGAACATGTCAATGCCGGACCAAATGATATAATCATCACTTCGGGATCCGGAATGACCGATGTAATTAATAAGTTTCAGCGGATATTAGGATTAAAATACTGTGGAAAAGTTGCAGGAAAAAGTTGCATCTCTGAACGTGAAAGACCAGTGGTTTTTATAACTCACATGGAACATCATTCCAATCATACTCCGTGGTATGAAACCAGTGCAGATGTTGTAATTGTTGAACCTGGTGATGGATTAGTTGTCGATCCGGAGAATTTAAGAAAAGCATTGGAAGAATATAAAGACAGACCTTTCAAAATGGGTTCTTTTACAGCTTGTTCAAACGTAACAGGTGTTCGGACACCTTACCACAAACTGGCTAAAATTATGCATGAACACGGAGGGGTGTGCTTTATTGATTTTGCAGCTTCGGCACCTTACGATGAAATCAATATGCACCCGGAAGATCCGATGGAAAAGTTAGATGCGATCATGTTCTCTCCTCATAAATTTTTAGGTGGTCCAGGTTCATCAGGCGTGTTGGTCTTTGATGCCTCTATGTATAAAAACGAAGTTCCGGATAATCCTGGTGGGGGTACGGTTGACTGGACAAACCGCTGGGGAAAGTACAAATATGTTGATAATATTGAAGAACGTGAAGATGGAGGGACCCCCGGGTTTCTTCAATCAATAAAAACAGCTCTGGCTCTTGAGTTGAAAAAACAAATGGGTGTAACAAACATCAAAAAAAGAGAGGAAGAGTTGTTAAAGAAAGCTTTTAAAGGTTTGGATGAAATCGAGGGATTAAATATCCTTGCAGACAATGTTCGCGACAGGCTGGGCGTAATTTCATTTTATATCGAAAATATTCATTATAATTTATTGGTTCAGATTTTAAATGATCGGTATGGCATTCAAACCCGCGGTGGTTGTGCTTGTGCAGGAACATACGGACATTTCCTTTTGGAGGTGTCATACGAAAAATCCCAGGAGATTACCGATAAAATTAACCACGGTGATTTGTCGGATAAACCAGGGTGGGTGCGTTGGTCACTTCATCCCACAATGACCAATAAGGAAGTGGATATTGTGATTAATGCTCTAAAGGAAATTGTAAAAAATATTGATACCTTTAAGGAAGATTATGTTCATGTTCAGCGAACCAATATTTTCAGACATAAGGATAAATCTGCAGAAGAAGAATTTTTGAATAATTGGTTTCAGCTTGACCATTAAATAGCTTCTTTCATGAAAAAATATAAAACCGGGTTGGTTCTCAGCGGTGGCGGAACCCGTGGATTTGCGCATTTAGGTGTTATTGATGCTTTACTTGAAAAAGGGATAAAACCTGATGTAATTTCGGGGACCAGTGCTGGTGCCATTGCCGGTGCCTTTATTGCAGCAGGAAAAACTCCAAAAGAGATTATTGATTTATTAAAAAAAGGATCATTTTTTAAATACACCAAAATTCAACTACCAAAAGACGGATTATTAAAACTTGATGGATTAAAAGAACTTTTAAAAAGAGAAATTACTGTAAAAAATATTGAAGATTTGGAAATCCCTCTTTTTGTAACCATTTCGAATTTAAATACTGGGGAAATTGAATACCGTAATAAGGGTAAACTGGAAGAACTAATTCTTGCTTCATCGTCAATTCCGATTCTGTTTGCACCAGTGAATATATTGGAAAATCGTTATGTAGATGGGGGACTACTTGATAACATTCCAATCGAACCCATTAGAAATGATTGTGAACAGATAATTGTTTCAAATATTAGTCCGATTAAACCAAAAAAAGAGATTAAGAACCTGATCGACATAACTATTCGAACATTTTATATGAGCGTAAATGCAAATATGAAAAAGGTCAAACAATCATCGAATATATATATAGAACCGGAAGGCATAGAATCTTATGAAATATTAAGTCTCTCCCATGCCAACGAATTGTACGAGATTGGATACAATTCTACAAAGAAGATGCTCGAAAAAAATAATTTGTAAAATCATTACAATAAAAGGCCTGTTTATTCTTAAATTCAAACAGGCCTTTCTTGTAAATCAAAGTTATATTTTAATTCTGTCCTAAAGCAAAACTAAGTCCTCCACCAACAAAAAACTGATAAAAAGTGGAATATGTGTTTACACCAGCACCAATTCCTCCGGTTCCAAAATATAAACCGCCACCGGCACCCTGAACCGCTGAAACCAGTCCGGTTTGTAACTTTAAGCCTATTGCATTGGTTGCCCAAATGTTTACACCTAATTTAAGTCCCCATGCAAATTTGGTAGAAGTATCGCTTCTGTTATTTTCCGGATTGGTAACATTCATAACCGCAACTCCCAAATTTAGACCACCATATGGTTCAATTTTCGGATTTGCAACCGGCAGATAGCGATTACTTCCTAACAAAATATAATTTGTAGCCACATCAAAATCATTGTATTTCACCCGATCTTCATTCCGATCGTAATATTCCATCGGTGCATTGGTATCAAGTCGCAAATATGACAACTCGGCACTTTGTTCGGGCATTAACATATACTCAAGCGCTGCTCCCCACTGGAAACCACCTTTAATAGTTCCCCTGAAATAACTGGTTGACGAGTAATACGAATCCACCCTGTCATCAAAAGCGTACATCGCAAAACCATTCAAACGCAAATGTGGTTCCCATGGTTTTCTTTGTACCAACTCCTGTGCAAACACATAACTATTTAAGAATAAAAGAACTATTAATACAATACTCATTCTCATTTTCATAAAATTAAAGTTTATAGGTTTTTTTATGATATATTTTTACTTATTTAAAGATAATCCTGATTATAACCATTTACCATTCCCAACCAAAACCGGTATGAAATACATAATCCGTTTCTGAAGAACCGGCAACAGGTTGATTATCATAGTTTAATGTAAATCCTAATTTGATATAAAAATCAAGAGGTAAATCGTAACTGACATCAAAATTAAAATCAGCACGCCATCTGCCAGATTCAGTAAAACTGGGATAGGCTACCACTTTTGTTAAAAGATTAATATCCTCTCCCATAAGGCCAACGTTAAACATATTGAATTCTGTGCCAAAAAATCCTTCCCAACTTGCCCTGTCAGGAGTAACACCATCGGAATAAACCTCGTTGTTATAGTTAGCTCCCAGAGAAAAACCCCAGTACAGCTCGTTGGTATGAATTACATATTTTCCCATACCTGCTTTTCCTGTGGTTCGTAAATCTAATTGTTGTTCGGTGTTAGATAAAAAATCAACCGACGCAAGTGGATACCAATCATGAGGCAGGAAATATTTTCCCATTATCCCGCCATCGTTGCGCAAGATGTCATCCACATCATCTTGTTTGGTACTTAAAGAGTTATAATTTGCATCTATTTGCCATCGTTTAGCCATATATCCGACATTACTTCGCATTGAGAACTGTTGGAAATTATTGGCTTTTGTTAAATCCAGTCCCAAATCGATGGAAGCATACAATTGATTCCAGAATCCTTTATCCAAATCATCCAAATATACTATTTCGTTTGGCGTTACTTCAATAGTTTCTCCGGTATCGGTAACAATCGAGATATTCCCCGATTCTGTTGATTGAATTGTTCCATTGTACCTTCTGCCATCAGTTAAAGAAACCAGGAAATAAGTTTCGGTATAAATTTTATCAATACCTTCCCACTCAATAGTAAAATCATCATCGCTATAATCCGTTTCAATCTGTATTACACTTCTCTGCATCGATTTTACTTCCCCAACTATGTAATTACCGTTTTTAAAAACAATAGAGTCCATTTGAGCAAAAGTTTTAATTCCTCCAAACAGGAATATAATTAATAAAAAGGTTAGCTTTTTCATATCATTTCTTTTAGTTAACATTTCTACTTTTAAACAATTAAAATTACAACAGTTAAAACCAATTCAACCAAAACCTATTTGGAACCACTACCTTCCTGTAGTTTTTCCATAACCTGGTCAAGAGAAAAACTGGCGGCTTTTTGCCTTGGCGGATATTCCTGGAATGTGGTCAGGAAATTACCTACATATGTTTGTGCAGGTACCAAAAGGTACGCCCTGTCCAACATCCAATCATAATAAGTATTAGAGGTTATTGGGGCTCTTTCATATGGATCTCTTCTAAGGTTTAAAATTAGTGGTACACGAAGCGGTACAAATGGCTCCATCCATACCCTGAATGTTCCTTCTGTTTTTTGTTCCATAAATATCAGTTTCCACTGTTCATAACGAAGAGCTGTCAGGTCTCCGTCATCTGAGAAATAAAAAATTTCTTTTCTTGGACTGGGAACATTTTGAGGGTCTTTGAGATGATCCATTAAATTGTAACCATCCAAATGAATTTTATAATTTCTGTTTAAAGCACTTGAACTATATCCATCCAATAAATCCTCTTTGATATCATCTTTCCCGGCTGCTGCAAGAAAGGTAGGTAACCAATCCATATGATGCACAATACCATTACTAACCGATCCCGGCTCTACTACTCCCGGCCATCGAACAGCTGCAGGTACACGCCAGCCACCTTCCCAGTTTGTATTTTTTTCTCCACGGAAAGGTGTTGCGGCAGCATCGGGCCAGGTATTGTAATGCGGACCGTTGTCAGTTGAATAGTGAATAATAGTATTATCAGCAATTCCCAATTCATCCAACAAATCCAAAAACTGTCCAATGTGCATATCGTGCTCTATCATTCCGGCAGTGTATTCATCTGCATGAGGATATTTTTCTTTGATTTTAGCCATTTTTTCCTCGCTGACATGAGTGCGGAAATGCATTCTTGTTCCGCTCCACCATACAAACCATGGATTACCCGCGTCGTTCTGTTTTCGTATAAACTCAATGGCAGCTTTCACTGTTTCATCATCAACAGTTTCCATTCTCTTTTTTGTAAGTGGCCCGGTATCTTCAATTTTACCATCCGATGAAGATTTTATTACACCGCGTGGTCCAAATTTATCCCGAAATGTTGATCCGTCAGCTAATACCATATCCCCGGGATAATCTTCATTTTCCGGTTCTTCCTCTGCATTAAGATGGTAAAGATTTCCAAAAAACTCATCAAAACCATGATTGGTTGGTAAATGTTCATCACGATCTCCCAAATGGTTTTTACCAAACTGACCGGTTGCGTATCCCTGGTCTTTTAGTAAACCTGCAATCGTCGGATCTTCTTCCTGCATCCCCAGTTCAGCACCAGGAAGACCTACTTTTGAAAGGCCTGTGCGAAAAACACTTTGCCCCATAATAAAACTTGACCTTCCGGCTGTACATGATTGTTCGCCATAATAGTCAGTAAAAATAATTCCTTCTTTTGCAATCCTGTCGATATTTGGAGTTTGATACCCCATCATTCCCATTGTATAGGCGCTAATGTTAGAACGTCCTACATCATCTCCCCAAATCACCAAAATATTGGGTTTGTCTTGTGCATTGCTTAACACCACAATACTGCTAAAAAAAACAGCGGTTAGAAACTTTTTCATTGTATTAATTTGTTAGTTATAAATTACTATTTGATTTGATATCCAGGCTAAATAAATGTTTAACTCATACGAATAAACAATGAACATAGCACATTGTTTTATTTAATTTTCTAAAATCACATGTTTTTCAGGATGTTATAAAACTATTAAAGAAGCTAAGCATTTAAATTACAATGGTCAGAACTATTTCGGGAGTTTTTATCGGAATGGATTTTATATCAATAAATGAAAATGTTTTTTCCCAAAAAAGATGATTTTAGTTCATTCCTAAAATCATCTTTTCAATTGGTTTAAACAACCTCCTTTTTATTGACCTGAAGCCGGAGCTGTTTGCAGTTGCTGCAACACTTTATCTATTCCCAAAGAAGAGCCCATAACCGGTGGAAATTCAACAAAGGTTTGCAGAAACTCTGCTGTAATCGCCTGTGCCGGCACAAAAGTCCACATATTGTCGGCAAACCAACGAATATACATCGAGGATTCTTTCCATGCAGTTTCGTACGGATCTGCCCTCAAATTAATTAAAACAGGCCATGCCGGTTGCTTTCTGTATGCGGTATTTATAGCTCCTTCCAAAATTGTAAAATGTAATTTCCAGTTATTATATCTTATTGCATTCAAATTACCTCCCTGATCAAAATAAAAAATCTCTTTTCTGGGGGCTTCTTCAACTTCACCTTTCCAGAATGGCAAGGCATTGTAACCATCTAAATGAACTTTAAAGTTTTTATCACCTGCCTGGTAACCCGTCAGCAATTTTTCTTTTACATCGGATACACCTGCAGCAGCCAATAATGTAGGCATCATATCTTCATGCGAATAAATATTATTATCAATTGTTCCCGGTTCAATAACCCCGGGCCAGCGAATTACACATGGTGCTCTGAATCCTCCTTCCCAAGTAGTTCCTTTTTCACCGTAAAAAGGACTTGTTCCACCATCAGGCCAGGTAAATTTTTCTGCTCCGTTATCCGTTGAATACATTACTATTGTATTATCAACGATTCCCAGTTCTTCCAGTTTATCAAGGACTCTACCCACGGCCTTATCGTGTTCAACCATTCCATCGGCATACAAACCAATACCGGTAACTCCGTCTGATTCGGGTTTTAACCTGGTCCAAACATGCATTCTGGTAGCACTTAACCATACAAAAAATGGTTTTCCATCGGCATTAGCTTTTTCTATAAATTCAATAGCAGCGTCGGTAAATTCTTCATCTGCTGTTTCCATTCGTTTACGGGTTAAAGGACCTGTATCTTCAATTTTCCCGTCAGAAGAACTTCTTATCACTCCTCTTGGACCATATTGTTTGTGGAATTCAGGATCTTTCGGATAATAATAAGTTTCAGGTTCTTCTTCCGCATTAAGGTGATACAGATTACCAAAAAACTCATCAAAACCATGATTTGTAGGGAGATGTTCATCGCGATCGCCCAAATGGTTTTTACCAAATTGTCCGGAAGTATACCCCAGAGGTTTTAACAACTCAGCAATGGTAGGCTGATTGTCCTTTATCCCCTGTTTCCCGCCGGGCATTCCAATAGTTAACAGTCCGGTTCTGAATGGATGTTGCCCTAATATAAATGCTGCCCTTCCGGCAGTACACGATTGTTGAGAATACCAATCTGTAAACATTACACCCTCTTTGGCTATTCTGTCGATGTTTGGTGTTTGATAACCCATTACACCGTGGTTATAGGCACTAATATTTGCCCAGCCAATA
>CAJXZG010000042.1 GCA_913063265.1 uncultured Prolixibacteraceae bacterium
AAAAGGCAAGTTGATTAACCTCAATATCAACAAAAACCGGCCTCAAAGGATCAGATTTTTTAATTTCATCAACCAGCCTTTGCAACCAAATTACGTATGCCTTATTTTGAAAGAGCAAACGGGGCTTTAAATAGTAATCTTTTTGGCTAAACTGGATGTCATTTTGAATATTCCAATATAAAATATTAGAATTATTTTTGTTTCGCGAAACAGTTTTTAGGATATTTTCTTTCAGTTCTTTTGTTTCCAACGTATCCTGAACGAAATCCAGATATGGTGGAATCCAAAATCCGAGGGCTACTTTCAGTTCAAATTCCTCTGCAATATTTAATAAATTATAGCTGTATATCGAATTTCCATCAAATTTAACCGTGTTTATTCCCAGCCATTTTATTTTCTCAAAATCTTTTACAAGGTTTTGACGATTTAAGACAAAATAGTCTTTCCTCCAGTCATGTCCTAATTTTATATTTACACCTTTTATACTCTCGAAACCAACAAAATCGGTGTATTGAAAATTATTTTTTTCTATTGGCTTAATTTTGGGAAATGATTTAAACACGTAATCAGGGACAACTTTACTGCCAAATGAATTTTTTATTAAATCCTTATCTGCGATAGTCCAATCAAGGTTTTTCGAAGTATGTATACCTTTTGGCCAGTTATCATCAACTTTACTATTAAAATAAATAACTGATTTTATTTCCTTAAACTTATTTTCAATTGAAATTAAAGCATCAGAAATCCATCTGTCCTGATTGCGAATTTCTCTTAACGACCCAAATTCAGAAACAATAACCGGTGTTGGTTTAAGTTTCATAAATTCTTCATGAAAAGGCTCATATAAACTTTCAAAGTCCTGCCATTTTCCATCAGTGTTTAATTCTCCATAATTTAAAATATTTACACCTATCCAATCAACATATTCTTCTCCCGGATAAAATTCATCAATACTTTCCGGGTTCCATGGATTCCAAATCCAAATTACATTATTTGCTCCCTGCGATTTAAAAATCTCGTAAACGTGAATCCAGGCACTTTTAAATAGATATGATGCCTCAATCCCTTCATAATACCAGGGATAAAATGGATTATCAAATTCATGTGCAAATCTCAAAAAAACCGGTTTATCAATATTCTTTAGTTTATTCGCAAACTTTTTCAGGAATCTATCGAAATACCCTTCGTTAATTAATGTGTAAACATGACTGTTTTCTGATTCCGGCAAAAAAGTATTTGTCCATGGCTCCCAGGTTATCATTGGAATTGATTTTTGAAAATAAATAGAATCCAGTAATTTTGCAGGGAAACTTGATTCTAACTCTTTATCCCATGGTAGGTAAAGTGAAACGATGTCAAATTTTTCATTAATACTGTTTGCGAATTTTTCTATTGTAAACAAGTTTGAAATCCCGTTATCCAAATTTGGGGAAAAAATCCCAATGTAGTTGATAACATTTTTTTTCTGAATCTCGGGCTGTACTCCTCTCCATTTAACAAATTCCGTTTTGTAATGGGAAAAACCAAAAAGAAACAATATCATTAACAAAATTGGCAATGCAGTTTTATGCCAGGTTTTATATAACAGGTTTTGCACGACGTCCAGCAGCTTAAATTCTGCCTTTATATTTGAATATTGAAGTTTTACAGGTCTTAATTTCTGATATGCAAATCTTAAAGTATAGAACATTAATCCAGCGTTTAACATGGCAAATCCTGACATCATAATAGAAAAAGGTGTAAAATCCAACAGTAATCCATAAATAACAGCAAAAACAGAAATTACACCAATTGCCAAATTAGGGATGAGTATTTTCCAGTTCGTGTTATCGTTGTCCTCTTTTGGAGTAGGCAAATATGGAATCCTTTTTCTGATAACGGTATATAAAAAACCTAAAATAAATATCCACCACGTACATGCCAGCAAAACTCCCCCAATAAGGGGTGTCCCCCTTTCGCTTTTGTCAGTAACCCATCGCTGAACATAGAAGCGTATACCAAGAATACTAGCAAAAAAAGGTCCAAATATAAGTCCGAAATTTATGATATTCCCTTTCCATGGAGTTGTAGCTGTCAAAAGAGAAATTATCGGGATTAAAAAACTGATAAGATAGAAAAATCCGGAAAGATAATGTAAAGGTAAAACACCGAAATGTATTTTCTGTCGCCACGTAAATTTATCAAATAGCCTGGGAAATACTGAAACCAATAATTCAAGTGTTCCCCTTGACCATTTTAATTGTTGCTTGTAATATGATGTCAATGTGGATGGGACTAAGCCTTTTGTAAAAACTTCTGGCACATAAACTGATTTCCAACCTTTCGCAAAAAGCTGCATTGCAGTATGCATATCTTCTGAAAGTCCCGGTGCATGTCCCCCTATAGAATCAAGGGCTTTTCTTCTGAAAACACAATTTGCACCAATAGCATTGACAGTACCATAAGAATTCATAGTCATCATAATTGGCCCATAAAAATGAAAAGTTTGCTCCGCAGCACCTTTTGCAACTTCAGACTCTTCTATGTTGTAATATGCCTGCACAGTTTGCACAAAACCAATTTTATCATCCAAAAAATAGGGCATTACTTCATCAAGAAAATTTTCTTTTGGTACATGATCCGGATCAAGTATTAAACAAATTTCTCCAGTTGCCCGCTTTAAAGCATTATTAATATTTCCTGCTTTTGCATCTTTTCTGTTATTTCTTGTAACGTGAACAATTCCATGTAACTTGCAAAATTCAATTAAATGTGGGTCATTCGCTTCATCACACAAATAGGTTGTATGTGGGTATTTTATCTGTTGAATAGCTTTTAATGTATTTTTCACCATTTCGTAGGGTTCACCCGGAAAATAGGTGGTAAAAACATCTGCACTCAGATCAACTTTTTTTGTCGGTTTTTGAGGAACGGTAATATCCCAATAGTGATACCATATGTATATAATTCTTAAACAATCATAAATTATAGGCCCCATAAGCAGCCAATAAAGCAGGCTGTTGTCAATTAATTTTGGGTTTAAAAACCAATAAAAGAAATTTACAACAGTAATTGTACCAAGGATTATCAGACTACGAAGGATAATCTTTTCCCGGAAAGATGGAGCTTTTATTTGGGAGTTTTTATTCATTTTCTATCCAAAACATAGAAAGGTGTATTTGCCGTTGACAAATTTCCAAAACTATCATATACATTTACAAAAATCCTATATGGCCCTTCAACAGAAGGAATCTTTACCTTTGCCACGGAATTTTTTATGTTAATGAAACAACCATTAATTTTTTCAGGTAAAAGATGTTTTTTCCCGCCGCCTTCATAGTACCATTCTTCTTCAAAAATCTCCCAGTTATAGTTAAGGGATGAATCTATTTCATTGTTAAACAGCACTTCGGCTTCAACAATTTCATTGGGTAGGAATACAAGGTTGTCTCTTGCACCTTTTTTATCAAGAACCATATATTTAATCTGAGGTGGAAAATCTAAAGTATCCGACCGATTTTTCCAAATATTGCGAAGTTCATAGTAGATCTGATTTTTCCTTCCCTGCTCGTCAAAAATATTAAACCAGGTATGTGTTCTCTCCTGTTTTTGCCCCCAATGAAAAACAACAGTTCCAACTGATTCACTGAAAAGACTTTCAAACAACTTGTAGTTATATTCATACTGATTGCCCTTATTGGTACTTGTTGTCTCTATTGGAGCTTCCCAACTGGTTTTTTCCTGTGCCCATGGCCCTTCCATACCCCATTCACTGATATAGTAAGGTTTAATTTTTATAAAATGTGAAAGTTTATTTATATGATTTCTAAATTTTAAAGGTGGAGCAAAAATATTAAATCCAATAATATCAAGTTTTGGAGAGTTTAAGTGCAAACTTAAAACTCTTTTCCAAAAATTATCAGTACTGACACATGAACCAACAGGATGATTAGGATCTTCCGATTTTATCATTTCTATAAGCTCATTAAACGTTTTTATAAAACTTTTACGTTCCTTAATAACTTTGAAGATATTGGTTAAATCGGTTATTGTTGGGATTCGTTTACTTTTTTTAAGCAAAGTTGGATAATCGATTTCGTTTCCCAGGTTCCAAAACAAGATTGCCGGATGTGTTTTATGTTTTTTTACAAAATTTATAACATTTTGCTTTAGTGTATCATTGTTTTCGCTAATGGAGTAAGGATTATAATCTGTTTGAAAGCGGGGAATAAATATATCTACTATTACTGCCAGTTTATTTTGATATGCTTCATCTAACAACTGATTTATATTTAAAGTATCATAGAGTCTAATGGTGTTACCTCCAATTTCGCGTAATTCTTTTAAATGAGAATTTCCTCCTGCACCTTTAATATAAAAAGGCTCATTATTCCGGATTAAATCAAATCCATTTAAAGTTTTCCTGACATATACTTCAGCAGCTTTATTTTCTTTACTATTATTTGTACCATTTCGCGTAACAAATACGTAAAATATTATGATAACAAGTAAAAATGCCGGGAAATATATGATTAGTAATTTTTTCATTCTTCAAAGGCCAACATTATTATACTGATTATAAAAATAACCAATTTAAAATGACCTGCTTGGATGTTAATTATCAACAATTATTCACTAATTTAACTATTCAATAGCCAATCAAAATTTCAAATTTAAAAATTCATATCGAACGCAATATATTTTGATGAAAAACATTTTCGCGTAAAAATTAAACCCCGACCCCATAAAGTCAGGATTAAACTCAATACCTTGATTAAAATCTTGTTATTATTGTGATTTGATGGCCATTAGAAAAAATAAATACTTCTAATTTTCTAAATACCACATATACATTTTTTCAACCCCTTCTTCTATTTCAATTTTATGCTTCCATCTCAGGGAGTTCAATTTTGAAACATCTGTTAATTTTCTTATTGTACCGTCGGGCTTTTCAGTATTAAATATAAGATCTCCCTTAAAATCAATTCTTTTCTTAATTAAAAAAGCCAGATTTTTAATACTAATCTCTTTACCTGTTCCGATATTAATGTGAGTATTTCTAATTTCCTTTTGATTAGGGTTTGTTAAATCTGAAAAGTTTATATTTTCCATTAAATAAACACAAGCATCGGCTAATTCCTCACTCCACAAAAACTCTCTCAACGGACTGCCACTACCCCAAATTTCAACAGATACCTTGTTTTTTTTATTTCTTTGGTTACTTTTTTTATTTATTTCGTCAGGATATAACCTTATTCCATATTTGTGTAAAATTTCAAAAATTGTATCAGTATCTGCTGATCCATCAACTCCCTCAACAGGTCTTTTATTAAAATCAGCTTTAATTTTATCCATTTTATTTTCTTCTACACACTTGCCAAGATATATTTTTCGAATTAAAGCGGGTAAAACGTGTGACTTTTCCAGGTCATAATTATCATTTGGCCCATATAAATTGGTGGGCATAACAGAAATAAAATTAGTTCCATACTGAATATTATAACTTTCACACATTTTTATTCCTGCAATTTTGGCAATTGCATAGGGTTCGTTTGTATATTCCAGAGGACTTGTCAATAATGAATTTTCAGGCATTGGTTGAGGAGCTTCTTTCGGATAAATACACGTACTTCCAAGAAATAAAAGTTTTTTAACGTTGTGTTTATAAGAATTGTGAATCACATTATTTTGAATCATCAAATTTTCATAAATAAACTGCCCCCGATAAATGTTATTTGCTACAATGCCACCCACCTTAGCCGCTGCCAAAAAAACGTAATCTGGTTTTTGTTTGCGAAAAAATATATCGACTTCGTTGTGATCCATTAAATTTAATTCATCAATAGTTTTTCCAACCAAATTATTATAACCTTTATTTTGCAAATTTTTCCAAATAGCGGATCCTACCAAACCTAAATGCCCAGCTACATATATTTTTGATTTTTTTTCTATCATTTGAATGTTTACTTCTAACTCCCGTGAAAAATATATTGTCTTTTCAGTTTTATTCAAAATAATTCAGAGTACGATATCCACCTTCTTGTAAATAAGCATCTTTTTTCATTAATGCTACATCTGAATTTATCATATCAGCAATTAATCCTTTAAGACTGTATTTTGGTTCCCATCCCAGTTTTTCTTTTGATTTTGTTGCATCACCAATAAGTAAATCCACTTCGGTTGGCCTGTAATATTTTACATCAACAGATACAATTGGCTTATTTAATTCGGAACCTCTTTTTTGAATTCTGCTTTTTAGATTTTCCAAATAAGCTTCTCCCACTTTTGTTTTAAAAATCGATTCATCAATATTTGTAAGCAATCCTACTTCTTCTGCATTTTTACCCTTAAAGGAAATTTCCAGTCCAATTTCTTCGCCGGCCATTTTAATAAAATCACGAATGGATGTGGTAATTCCTGTTGCAATCACGTAATCGTCAGGGGTTTCTTGTTGCAGAATGAGGTACATCGCTTTAATATAATCTTTTGCATGTCCCCAATCTCTTTGCGAAGAAAGATTTCCCATAAAAATGGATTCCTGCATTCCCAAAGCTATCCTTGCAAGAGCCCTTGTAATTTTTCTGGTAACAAAAGTTTCCCCTCTGATTGGAGATTCATGATTAAATAAAATTCCATTTGAAGCATGCATATTATAAGCTTCACGATAATTAACAGTTATCCAGTATGCATACAATTTGGCTACACCATAGGGAGAACGTGGATAAAAAGGTGTTTTTTCCGTTTGAGGCACCTGTTGAACCAAACCATATAATTCAGAGGTAGATGCCTGGTAAATTCTGGTTTTATTTGTGAGCCCTAATAATCGAATTGCTTCTAAAATTCTAAGTGTTCCAATACCATCAGCGTTAGCCGTATATTCAGGAGTATCAAAACTTACCTTAACATGGCTCATCGCTGCGAGATTATAAATTTCATCGGGTTGTGATTCTTGAATTATTCTGGTCAGATTCATACTATCCGTCATATCACCATAATGCAATATAAGATTTCTGTTATCAACATGCGGATCCTGATAAATATGGTCAATTCTTTCGGTGTTAAACATGGATGCCCTCCGTTTAATTCCATGGACGACATAATCCTTTTTTATTAAATATTCGGCAAGATACGCTCCATCCTGACCTGTAATACCAGTAATTAATGCTTTCTTTTTAGTCATAATTTTTAATTCATTTTTATAATGACTTCTATTTTACTTTTTCTTTTTCTAATATTATTTCAAATACCCTTTTCCACTCGGGTATTCCTAATATGTTTCTATCATCAATATATATATCGGCATAAATCTTTCTACTGTACGAGTTATCAAAATCTTCACCCTCATATTCGTTGTTAACTGCATGAAAGGTTAAACCCCTTTTTTTACAAAACTCGACAGCCTCTTTCAATTCCTTTCCATGTCTGTATGACCATAGAATAAGTTTATGTCCTTTTTGCTGAAGAAGTTTTAATGTTTTTATTGCATAGGGGATTTCTTTGCCCATTTTAGGGAATTTATGTTCTACAATTGTTCCATCAAAATCAACTGCAATAACCATTATTTATATTTAATATGAAAAATATGAATTTGTAGAATTGAGCTTTGAAACTTCAATTAAATATCAAAACAACCAATAAAATTGAAATAAAAATGGCTTATATGGAGGTATCATTTCTATACGCCATCGCTTTTCAGGACAACCTTAAATGTTTTTAAGATTATAATAAAATCAAGCATTAATGACCAATTATCAATATATTCCATATCCATCTCCATCCATTTATCAAAAGGAATATTATTGCGTCCGGAAACCTGCCATGTACAAGTAATACCAGGATTAATACTTAATCTTCTGTTCAACTTTCTTTCATATTGTTTTACTTCAGATGGCACGGGAGGCCTTGGCCCCACAATAGACATATCTCCAAGTATTACATTGATAAACTGAGGAAGTTCATCCAATGATGTTTTTCGTAAAAACCTTCCTATTTTTGTTATTCTGGGGTCGTTTTTAATTTTGAACACCGGTCCATCCTGTTCATTTAACGACATTAATTTGTCTTTCATTTCCTCAGCATTCGCAACCATCGTCCTAAATTTCAGACACTTAAACAACCTACCATGCCTTCCTACCCTTACTTGCTTAAATAAGACAGGGCCACCATCTTCAAGTTTAATTAAAACTGCAATGGTTAGCATTACCGGAGAAATTAAAATAAGTATAAAAATACTCATAAAGAAATCAAATGTTTTCTTAACCTGCAAAGCAATATAATTCTCAGGCGTGTTTCTGAAGGAAAGAAAAAGATGTCGATTTAAAAATGAAATTTTAGGTGCTATTCCACCAAAAGAAAGTACTTTATTGTGCAAATGAAAACCTACTCCAATTTCCCTACATTCATTTATTAATTTTTGAACATTTAATGTATCAAAGTCATGCTTACAAAAAAATACTTCATCAATTACTTTTTCATCAATAAGCTTGCTAACGCTTTCTCTTTCGGGATATATTGAAAATTTATTTCCAAATTCTTGCACAACTTTTTCTGAATCAGATATTATTCCCCATATCTTATACCCCCAATCATCCATTTCATCAATCTGTCTTATAAATGGTACAGTTGAATCGTCGGCAATCAATAATATCATTCTTGTATTATATCCTTTTCTCCTAAAATATCTCAAGACCATCCTCATGGAAATTTTCTGGACCGAAAGAACAAAAAAGTTTAAAATTGCAAATTCGAGAATAATAAATCCGGTCAACAACTGAAAATCAAACAAATGAATTAATGCTGAAAGTATTAAGGCTCCCAATGTGGCAACAAATAAATATTTTTTCAGAATATTTCTATATCGCTGCATCCTGGCCATGGTTCCCATTTCGAACATTTCCAACAACCAAAACCATAAAGGAATAATAATAGTACCCACAATAATGTGCTCTTTATTATCCACAAAGTTGTTAATTCCAACAATACCGGAGTACCATAATACAATATAATAACACACCAGTGTCCAGAAAATCTGTATGATGACACTCATTCTTTCCAAAGCTGGCTCTCGTTCTTTAATCATAATATTACTGTTTAAGATGTCTAAAATGTAAACCTGTTTGATTAGAAAATCTTTAGGAAGATATCTTTTACGTAATAAGTTCAGTTAAAAAAAGTTTTAATACTCTCTTCTAAATACTCAGACATTATACAGATAGAAAGTAAACTTGTTTGAATACCCTTTTAAAATAATCATGTTTTAATTATTCTATTTTATCTATATGCTTTAATAGTTGCAATTTACGACATTTAATAGTCAAAGTAAATAGCTACTTTACAATATATTATTCTATTAATTTTTCAATATTTTGGCTTAATTAATTCAATTGCCATACCAATCATAACAAACAATTGATTTTCAGGATATTAAAAAATTGAAAATATTTATTATCGTGTTATATTGGGACAAAATATCCCTGTAAGAATTGAAGTTTTAATATTATTTCAATAAAAAATTAATTTTAGCTTCAAATAATACTTGCGCCAAATCAAAGACAAATCCTTTCAAACAGATTCATAATAGACTGATTTGCAGATAATTACAAAAACGACTCAACCAATATTCAAAAAATTATATTTTTTTAGTTTTAACCCGTGAAATAAACTAAGTTTTTTGAGGAATGATTTCGCCATATCCCTCCTTCCAATATTTTTTCCGATAATAATAACCATAGCCATAATTATGCTCTTTAGTATCATTCATCAGTATAGCTGCATTTTCAATATTGTTAAATTCTACAAGTTTGTTAATTTGCTTTATCTGATTTTTATGACTATAATTCATTCTTAGAACAAACAGACTTAAATCCGAATTTTGACTTGTTAATATTGCATCAGGCACTAATAATAAAGGTGCATTATCAATTATTATGTAATCAAACATTTTTTTTGTTTGATCAATTAGTTGTTCAAATTTTGAGTTATCCAACAACTCAGAAGGATTACCACTCACTGTTCCTGTCTGGATAAAATTTAAATTATCAATCGAGGTCGAAAAAATAATTTCACGTAATTCTTTTTTATTCATCAAATAGTCGCTTAATCCAATCGAATTTTTAATTCCTAAATGATTGTGTAAAGTTGGTTTATGAAGGTCTGCTCCAATCAACAAGATTTTTTTATTGGATTTTGCTAAAATGGCTGCTAAATTGCAAGAAATAAAGGATTTCCCTTCTCCGGGAATTAATGAATTAATAGAAATAACTTTTGAATCCTTCCCTTTCATAATAGTGGTAATGTTTGTCTTTAAACCCCTGAAACTTTCTGATAATCCGGATCTGGGATGATTTATCACAGGTAAGTTAGCTTTAAACCTATGTCTCATAATCCCCTCAAAAACAGGCAACCTTGTTTGTTTTTCTACTTCAATCTGACTTTCAATTTTGTTATTAAAAATTATCATTAATGTAATTAAGAAAAACGGTATTACGCCACCACCTACTAATCCAGCTGCAACGTTGATAACTAAATTTGGACCTGTTCTTTTGGCTGCTTCCGCTATTGCCGGATCGATTACCTGCACCTCGGGAGCAATTGAAGCTTTTGATATAGAAGCCTCAGCTTTTTTCTGCAACATGTAAGTATACAATTCATTGTTCAGATCGAATTCCCGTTGCATCCCAATAAGGTTTTTCTCAGTTTCCGGTAACCTTCTTAACCGAGATTGAATAGAATTATATCTATTTTGAATACTTTCAAGTTTAGACTCAGTAGTTTTTAATTGATTGTTACATGTTTCGTATAGCGCATCTCTTGTTATTTTTATTTCCTTATCTAACATAACCACTGTTGGATTATTTTCCTGTACACTAAACAACAATACCTCTCTTCGGCTATACATCTCCATCAACTTGTTTAGCATGTTATTAAGATTTGCATCGGTTATTCCTACCACCGAGGGATTAATAACCTCTTCAATCCCATTGGCATTGTTAAGGTAGGCAAGCAACTCATTGTAATAATTTATTTGTAATTGGGTCATATATTTTTCCTGGTCAATTTCCTCAAGTCTCTTATAAACAGATTGAGCTTCCTGACTCATATCAATTACTTCATTATTACGACGATAACTGCTAAAGTTTTCTTCTGCGGTTCCAACTGTATTTTTCAGTTTTTCAAGCTGTGAGTCGATAAATTCCAACGATTTTTGTGAATTTTCAAATTTATTCGCCATTCCAAACTCTGTAATTACCTCATTCAACTCATTTATAAAATCAGCCTCCCTTTCTCTATCCTGACCAGCAACCACTACTGTTATAATATCAGAATTTTCTTCTTCAGAATAAGCTACAGTTTTCCCAAGATATTGAGAAGTTAAAGAGTTTATATCATTGAATTGAAGAATATAGGTTAGATCGATTTCACCCCACCCCTTATCCAGTGTAAAATTGAAGAATTCATTTTTAAATACGTCACCAAAATTTACGTTTTGATCAATATCGATTTTTTGTGTATATCCATGTACACGGGTATCCGCTTCTATTTTTATATTATAGGATTTATCACTAATTTTTTTTATCAATATTTCTACTTTCTTTGCATTCAAGGCCATTGGAGACACTTTTAGTTCAAAAGGAGCATTTTTGTACAAATCAGCATTATACATGAATTTTTTTTGATACCATGAATAATCCCATCCTAAATTTTTCAAAGCTTTTTGATACAAAGTGTATGAGCGAAAAATACCAATTTGATTTGCAATATTGGTCTGTTTATCAATTTTCCTTCTCGGATCATTAAATTCTAACATAGAACTTAGATCCCCCCCATCATTTTTAACCAATATTTTACTTGTTACTTCGTAAGTAACGGGAGAATTCTTGTAAATAAAAAAACCTATGAGAACTCCAATAACAATTGAAACTATAAACCAAGGCCATTTTTGTATGTATTTAAATATTAGATTTCGACTTTTTTCTTCCTCTTTGGAATCGATCAATCTAATTATATCATCCATATTTTCCATAATATTTTACTGGCTCAAAATTAATTGTTTATTATAAACGATGCTGTAAGTAAAAGTACTGATATAGTACCAAGCAACCTTCCATAAGTATCGCTGTTTGCTGCTCTTCTTTTAAAGTTACTTGGGGGTACGTAAACCAAATCATTGGGTTCAAGATAAAAAACGTCTGAAGAAAAAACGCTGTTATCAGTTAAATCTACATAATGCGAATCATACCCATTCCCATTTAATCTTTTCACAACTACATTTCTCACATCGGCATAATCTGAAATACCGTTGGCCATTGCAATTGCATCCAACAGGTTTATATTTCCTTCATAGTTGTAAATTAATCCCGGTGTTCTTATTTCACCAGTTAAATTAATCCTGTAGTTCAAAAATTTCACTTCCACGCTAGGATCTTTTAAATACTCTTCAGCCTTTGTTTTTAATTTTGCGCCGGCTTGTTCAAGTGTTAGTCCAACAAAATTTATCTTACCTAAAATGGGCAATGTTATTGATGAATCGGGCATAACCCTGAATCCATTGATGTATTGACTTGTTGGATCTCCAAAGTTACTTGAAGTTCCGCCAGATGAATATCCTCCTCCCCTTCCTACATTGCTGGGATTAAAAATCTGGTTTATTTCCGGGTCAATTGTTTTTATACTTACATATAAGTTGTCAAATGGTTTTATTTTAATTTCGGGTGGCGGAGGCACCAGGTGGCGCGTACTACTGTCCTCCTCCGTCTCGCGAAACATGTAAATTTCCTTTGTTGTAACGCAAGATGTTTGAATGATTATTGCCAATAATGCAAAAAACAATTGAAAAGATTTTTTCATTTTTATTTTATTTTGATTAAACACAGCTTAATTGATTTTGAACCACCACAACATGTTTAATGCAGCAGATAGTTTTATCGCTAGGATATAATTTTTTAACAATCTTTCTAATTTTTCTCTTTCCTGCTTTAAATAAATAGTAATGTATCGAAGCGTAGCAAGATAAATATTTTACAAATTTTTATCGTTCAAAATAGTTTTCATGTTGAAAATTTAAAAATAACTTTTCCCTTTCCTAGTCAACCTGCTATTTTTAATATTTTATTTACTATGTGTAATTGAAAATATTTTTATTGGATACTATACTGTTCTTTAATTTTCAGTTTTCTTTTCAGTACGATCCAAAGAAAAAGAGAATTTCCGACCAAATATCTTTTCCACATTCTTTTAGGTTCCTGGGATAATCTAAAAAACCATTCTAAACCAATATTCTGCATCCATACAGGTGCTCGTTTGGTGTATCCTGCGACAACATCGAAAGAACCGCCAACACCCATCGTAAAATTTACTTGTGATAATTTCTCTCTGTATTTATACATAAAGTTTTCCTTTCGGGGAGAAGTTATAGCGACAAAAAGAATTTGTGCACCACTTTCGGCTATTTGTTTTGCAACCTCACCTTCTTCATCAGCGGTAAAATAGCCGTTTCTATATCCGGCAATTAATAAAGTTTTATATTTATTGCTATAAATTTCAACAACTTTTTTTACAACATCTTCTTTTGCTCCCAAAAAGAAACATTTATACCCTTTTTTTGCAGATAAATTTATTAGTTCATCCATTAAATCTATTCCGGCTACACGTTCAGGTATTTGCAAGCCAAGGAACCTTGCTGCCCAAACTATACTTTGTCCATCAGCATTAATCAGATCGCATGAAACTACACTTTGATGCAATTGCTTATCCTTTTGCATTGCAACAACCTTTCCTGCATTAATTACAACATGGTTTATCCTTTTATTCTGGCTGATTGCGGCATCAATAATAGTAACCGTTTCAACCATTGTTAATGAATCAACGGGAATATCTAAAAAATCTACTTTTTTATTTTTAATCATAAAAACAAATTTGATATTGCAACCTGAATTTCCTTTAAAATTTTTTCCTAAGGTAATTTAATTTAAGGGGTTAGAAACAATCATCAAGAGGTTGTTTAACGGTCGCTAGATAACTAATTATAAAATGTTGCTTTACATTTAATAACCTATCTTCTAAACACCCCGGCAAAATCCAAAATAATTTTATCCGCTCTATATTCTAAAGTTTTAAATTCATTATGCGCGACCAAAAAGGCAACAATATCAGCTTGCTCATAGGCTTCATTGAAATTAGTTAGTTTAAACACATTATGTTCTTTTAGATTGGGTTCCACAATTAAAAAACCATCCTGTTCAGACTGCATCACTTTTTGAGCAATATATTTTGCCGGGCTTTCTCTCAAATCGTCAATATTTGGTTTAAAAGCCAATCCCATAATTGCAACTTTTGGTTTTACCCCGTTTTTGATTTCATATTCCAACATTGTATTTCTGATTTTTTCAGCAGACCAAAACGATTTATAGTTGTTAATTTCCCTTGCTTTTCCAATTACCTGTGATTCGACAGGAAAATCAGCAGTGATAAAATAAGGATCGACTGCAATACAGTGGCCACCTACACCACAACCTGGTTGAAGAATATTTACCCTTGGATGTTTATTGGCCAGTTCTATTAACTCCCAAACATTTATGTCTGCTTTGTCACAAATTAATGATAACTCATTTGCAAATGCTATCTGAACATCTCTTGACGAGTTTTCTGTAAGTTTACACATTTCTGCAGTTCTGGCATTTGTAGAATGCAATTCACCCTCAACAAATGTTGAGTAAAATTCTTTCGCCTTATCTGTTGATATATTATCAATGCCACCAATTACACGATCATTATATATCAATTCGTGAAGTACGTTTCCAGGCAATACTCTCTCTGGACAGTATGCTATATAAATTTTATTTTTCAATTCAGGTCTTTTTGAAAAAATGTTAGCTGCCATTTTATCGGTTGTACCAACAGGTGATGTTGATTCAATAATGTATAAGTCATTTTCTTTTAATAAAGGAAGAACAGCATTTGTGGCTGCTTCAACAAAAGAGATATCCGGTTCATGGTTTCCTTTAAATGGGGTTGGTACTACTATCAGATAAACATCACTAACTTCAGGATTTACTGATGCCCGCAATGTTTTACCTTGGACAGTTTGTTTTACAACTTGCTCCAGTCCAGTCTCAATTATATGTATTTCCCCTTTGTTTATTGTATCTACTACTTTTGGATTAATATCTACACCTAAAGTTTTAATTCCTTTATTCGCAACAACAGCTGCCGTAGGTAAACCGATGTACCCCAACCCCATAAAACAAACTTGATTGTACTTCATTATTCTAAATTATTTTTTATCATTAAGGCTTAACAAATTGAAATAAAATGCTTAGTTATTTGTAAGAAAATCAACAATTCTTTGACATGCTTTTCCATCACCGTAAGGATTTGTCGCTTTCGACATTTTATTGTAGTGGACTTTATCATCGAGCAATCGGGAAACTTCATTCACTATTTTCTTTTTGTCCGTACCTACAAGCATTACAGTTCCGGCATCAACTGCTTCTGGTCTTTCAGTTGTATCGCGCATAACCAAAACCGGTTTTCCCAGTCCGGGTGCTTCTTCCTGGATTCCCCCTGAGTCTGTTAATACTAAAAAACTATTACTCATCAGATAAACAAATGGTAAATAATCTAACGGTGAAATAAGGTGGATATTTGGTAAAATTTCACTTTTTTGACCTCCGAGAATTTCGAAAACCGGTTGTTTTACATTAGGATTTAAATGAACCGGGTAAACAAAATCCACATCAGGATATTTCATCGCCAATTCTTTAATCGAATAACAAATATTTAAAAAACCTTCACCAAAATTCTCTCTCCTGTGACCTGTTATAAGTACAAGTTTTTTATTATTTGACCAGCTTTCAAAAAGAGTATTATCTAAACCCTGGCTGTTAAGGTAGTCTTTCACCGTTTTTGTAACATTTTGGTCCGTTTTGATTTTATCGGTAACCATAATTAGAGCATCAATCACGGTATTTCCAGTAACCATAATTTTTGCTTCATCGACTCCTTCATTTAAAAGGTTTAATTTGCTAAGTTCTGTAGGTGAAAAGTGTATGTTTGCCAATCTCCCGGTTAAAAGTCTGTTCATTTCTTCGGGCCAGGGGCTGTAAATATTATGGGTACGCAATCCCGCTTCAACATGTCCAACTGTTATTCTTTGATAAAATGCAGCTAAAGCTGCTGCCGTTGATGTAGCAGTATCACCATGAACCAACACCAAATCTGGTTTTTCCTGAATTAATACTTCCTTCAAACCCAACAATATTTTTGATGTTACATCATATAAATCCTGTCCTGGTTTCATGATTGCCAAATCATAATCGGGTGTTATTTCAAAAATTCTCATTACCTGGTCCAACATTTCACGGTGCTGACCTGTTACACAAACTTTTGTTTCGTAAATTCCTGGTCTTTTTTGAAATTCTTTTACCAAGGGGGCCATTTTAATTGCCTCTGGTCTTGTACCAAAAATTATTAAGATTTTTTTCATTTAATGGTCTGATTTTGAATTCTCCTGTTCCTTCTTTAATTATAAATTTGAATATGTAAATAATTAATTCAATCCGAATTATGTTTTTTTTAAGTGAAAATAATACATGAATTATAATTCATGGAATAAAACTAATTGGTATTAAATGTGCTTGTGCCCGACAAGTTTAATGGCGACAGCTAGCATTGCTTTATCATATTTTTTTCTTTTTAGGTTTTCACTTAAACATGAAGTAAAAGAATATTTTGAATTTTCCCAGGTAAAACTGCAATTAGTACATGCTTTATCATTGCATAGAAATGCAGACGGGTTTTGAACAAACAATTCTTTTTCAATTTTTAATGTTCCCGACATTGAGGTTAAAAGTGTTTCTGTATCTCCTAATTTTCCTTCCCCAAGAACTGCTCCACCTTTATAATACAGTGGTATTAAGTTATTAAAACCTTTTGGACATCCATTTGCCCAATAACGTTTAAAAAATTTCTTTTCCCCGTTTTCTTTGTAATAGATTCCCTTTGGTAAACTAAGCTGCCAAAATCCCAGCTCACAAATAGCAACATGAGTAGTTCCAACTCCAACAACTTTATTAACATCACCTACTCTGAGATTTTTTGCTCCCAGGTCGGCCATTTTTCGTAAGAAGCCATAGGGTGCGCTATTTTTATTAAATTCTTCTGTTAGGGCCTTGGCTTTTTTTCCAATCGCGGTAAAAGCCTGCACAGGATGTGTGCTTCGATAAGCCTCCGGATGCTGAAGCATATAATTGGCAAAATATCCGGCATAAGATTTTGAGGTGGGAAGGGAAACCCGATCTTGTTTAATGGGTTTTAAAAATGAATAAAATGGTTCAACAAATGAGTCGCAAACAAGGGTACCGTCTTTACCTACTAATTCAATAAAAGCCTCAAGCAAAGTTGATATTCCTCCTTCAATCTCACCAATTGACTTAACAGAGACTTTTAAATTTAAAATATCACCGGCTTTAACACCTAATTTTTGCAAAGATTTTATAATCTCCTGTTTATTTATCATTTTATCATTTTTTTAAAATATGCCAGGGCCAATAACATCCAGGCCTGGTTCCACCTGAAATAGTCAATTTTATTAGTAAAGAGTTTTCTTTTTTGATAATAAAAAATCCCTTTTTTTTCTGAATAAAGATTATTTAAGGTGTACTTAAGTATAGTTTTTGCTCTCTCCTTACTCTTTTCAGGGTCAAAAAACATTCTTGAAAAAACAATTATACCAACCGCCTGGTTATGAATATCAATGGGAAATAACTCGGGGTATCTCCATAGTCCTTTTCCATCCTCAGTAAATTGTTCATTCATATAAAATGAATAAGCTTTTTCCAATTTTAATTCAATGTCTCTATCAGAATGGTTTAAGTATTTTAATGCCTCATTTATTGAATTTAATATAAATCCCTGATGGAAATCAATTTGGTTTTTGTCTTTTCCCGTTTCTGGATAAAAGCGATAACTCCAACTCCCGTCATCCCTCATATGGGCCATGTTAAACTTTATGGTTTGCAATGATTCAACTTTGAATTTTTCATCACCGGTAAGGTAAAAACATTTGGCCAGTATTTCTGAAACGAAGGAATTAGCATTATAAATAATGTCTTTTCTCAACGCTGTATAACTGTAACATTTTCCCTCGTCGGTAACTGTTGTTGGGATACAACTGGTTATAAATTTGCTGATTCCGAGTAAAACTTCCTTTGCATCCTCATCCTGAGTGACCCTGTAAAATTCAAATATCCCTTCGAACATAAAACAGGCTAAAACTGAAGATGGATCAAATTTTGACCTGCTCCTGCCAGATAGTACCAATGGATAATGAACTGCCCAAAAATATCCTGAAAACCGGTCATCTTTTCTAATCATATTTTTAATCATATCAAAAACCAGGTGCATCTGTTTCAATAAAAATTCAGAAGGTTCAAATGAGTACAATACTGAGTAAGCGTGCAAAATTAAACCTAAAGATTTTGCACCCTTTTCTTTTTTTATACCTAAAAGTGGTCTTATATTAACCGGATTTCGTAACTGAATTTGTATAGCAGCAGCCTGAGCAAATGAGCCAAAATATTTAAAAGGAAGAAAAGAATTTAATGTATCATAGGGATCGTAGCCCTTGTAATCTTCATTTATTAAATGCTCAATCAACCTTTGTGTAATAAGATCGATATCATATTTTCTATTCAATCCCATTTCCATTCTTTTGGAGAATTAATTTGTGTTTTCGGATAATTTCATTTGCCATTTTTACCATTGGAGGGCCAATAAATTTATTGTTTTTTACTGCAACACCCTGACCTTTTGCACTCGCTTCTTCTGACAAGGTTAACATTTCCTCTGCCCATAAAACCTCTTCTTCACCTGGGGTAAAATATTTATGGGCTAGTGGTAATTCTTTTGGATTTAGAATTAGCATACCCTCAAAACCAAGCTTGCGTCCGATAATTAAATTCCTTTCCAGATCATCCATGTCGTGTACCCTGATATGAACCGTATCTATTGGTACAACTCCGTGTGCTTTTGCTCCCATTGCAATCATAGACCTTGCAGTGAAAATACTCTGGCTTTCACTGTCGTGCTGCCCCCCCAATTCCGTCATAAAATCTTCACATCCAAAAGCAACAGCAACCAATCGTTCAGGGCAGGCAGTACATATATCCTGAATATTCATCACTGCCCCGGGAGTTTCAATTAAAGCAATTATTTTGAAAGTGTGTTTTGGGATTTTTTTCTCGAATTCTATCGTTTCGAGTAATTTTCCAAAGAAATAAATATCCTCCCCTTTTTTTGATTTTGGATACATAAAGCCCTCAATCCCGGGTACTGCTAGTTGGTAAACATCTTGTAGCAGATGTCCACTTTCCCTGTCATTTACCCTCGGAAATATTATTCTGTCTTTAAACTTTCCTTCATCCAAATACCGCTTAATGTTATCTCTGGCAATTTGTTTGTTTTCCGCTGGCTGAACAGAATCCTCAATATCCAATAACAACACATCCGCATCTCTTTGCAAGGCACTCTCCATCAGCTTATTGTTGTGAGCCGGCACAAACATCAGGCTCCTCATCAGATAATGTTTAAGCATATTGTTTCTTTTTAATTAATACTTTTCTTCTAAAACTTACTATATCAACACCATTTTGATTAAATCCAATGGTTTCTACATAAACAATTCCCCTGTCATTTTTTGAAACAGATTCTTTTTTATCTAAAATCTTTGTTTTGGCATAAATTGTATCTCCAATAAATACTGGACTCAAATGTTTAATTTCCTCATATCCCAAATTGGCAATAGCTTTCCCGCTAATGTCCGGAACGGTAAGGCCAACTGTCAAGCTGAAAACCAATGTACCAACAACTAAAATTTTTCCGTGTTGGTTTTTACCGGCATAGTCAACATTAGTATGTACTGGATGATGGTTCATTGTTAACAAACTGAAAAAATTATTATCGCTTTCAAAAATTGTCTTCGAAAGTGAGTGAACTATAATCTCATCTATAATAAAATCTTCAAAATAATGTCCTAATACACTTTTTTCCATTTCTATTTTCAAATAAAGTCGATGTTCAATTTTATATTTGAATAATACCGTAACTAATTAGGTCTGACATCTTTTAAAACATAATTACAGGCATTTAAAAATCCTTCAAACATTGCTTCAATTGATGCTTCTTTTCTAATTTTATTTTTTGCTTTTAAAGACATCTTATTTCTCAAATCATCATTTTCGAGCAATTCATATATTTTATCCGATAGTTCATTTTTAGTTCCTAAAATATAACCTGTTTCACCATTTACGAGATAAACTATCTCGGGACTATGTTTTACATTCAAAGCCAAACATGGTAATCCCCAATACATTGCCTGATTAATTCCTAATCCATTGGTGCCTGGAATACAAAAAAGATCGGCAGATTTAAAAACCGAATTAATTTTGTAATCTTCATAAATGGCTCCCAGATATTGAATATTCTTTTGGCCTTCTATTAATTTTGAATAATGGTTATCGAATCCCGGGCCAACAATTACCAATCCAAATTCATTGTATCTGGATTCTTTGAAAATATCAATTAACACTTCAATTTTTTTCCTGGCTTGCATCCTGCCAACAAATAACACTGTTTTTTTATAATCGATTTGATGGTTTTTCTTTATCAGTTCTTTTGACTCTTTAATATCAGGGATATTTTTAAAATTTATCGTGTTATTGGCAATAAATGTTTTTTTAAGGTATTCTTTTGCTATATATTTTTTTTCGTTTACTGAATAAAGAATTATTGCCGAAGAAAATACATGTATTATTTTATACATGACTCCCTTGATTTTATTTTTAGGATCTTGCAAATTCACACCATGCGTCCATGTTATATTAAAAATCTTATTATTAATAGTATAAAAAAACAAGTACCAAAGCATTTTGTTTGAAGGAATGATAAAACTTATGACTACTTCCGGATTTTCTTTATCTAAACAGTTTTTTAGCGATTTATATCCAGAATGAATTTTAATAAAATTTATGTTATCTTTAGTTTGAACTGTTTTACTTTTATTATCTTCGATAAGAACAATTTTAAATTCATACCCCTTTTCGTAAAACAGATTAATAAAATCTGAATAAATTGAATACCGGTATTCGTACAATGAATTGGTAACCAACAATATCTTTTTCATTTAAAATTAGTCTTTAATATTTTTTAAGGAAGAATGAAGGAAATAATACTCTTAAATGATTAGATAAAAAAATCCGAAATGCAACCAGTATACCTTTATATCTGAAGTTAAAATAAAAGAACTCAAATGGATTCTTCCCTATTGGTGAATAAAACAATTTGATTCTTTTAAACAAAGACACTTTGGGATCAAAACAAACAAGCGTATTTTTATCTCTTTCACAGGTTCCAACATAATCTGGTAATAAAACAGATTTAATTCCTTTTTCCCTTGCTCTATAAGCATAGTCAAAATCACCGTTAGTATGACGATAGCGATAATTTAGGTTGCCTAATTTATTAAAAACGTAATCAGGTATTAGCACAAAATTACCATTAAAATATTCACAGATTTGACTTTTCCCATTTATCAATAATAACTTGCCTTTTCCCCATCCTCCATAAGTAGTGATGGTCATATTTTCATTGCATGTTGCTCCAACAATTACAGAATTATTATTTTCTTTTTCCGATTCTTTAAAGGCTAACTCAAGGGCATGTTCAAATATCATAGTATCGTCATTTAACCATATATAATAATCAAATTTCCTTTTATTACTGGCAAATTCCCATGCTTTAAACATGCCACGGTTCCAATATAAGCTGCCATCGCCATTAATTAAATTAACATCAGGATATGCAAGTTTTACCGCTTCCCCAGTACCGTCAATTGAACCATCATCTACCAAAAACACTTCAAAACTAAAGTTCGATTTTAATTCAGAATCATATAATGCATTCAGGCAATTTAAAGTTTTTTCTTTTCGGTTATGACAGGTAATAAGTACAGCGACAATATTTAATTTTCTCATTGGACCTTTGTAGAGTTTAATTATAAGATAATTGATTTGTTTTGGGTACTTTCTATGCAATTCTCAAAGCCATTTCCAGATTCTTTCTTTTACAAATCTGGTTAACTTTAAAAAAAAATCTGTTTCAGCAAGATAATCGATATTAATTCTCCATCTACCGACCGAGATAGGATCTAATAATAAACAATTTATTTTCCTGAGTTAACATGTTTTTATACACAAAGGGGAAGAAAAAAAATGACAAAAACATAGGGTAATATAAAAATTGTTCACCCTGTAGTAATAAAACAATAATAAATGTAGCTGCAAAAGCTGTTAATTTGGATTTTGAAATCTGCCTAGTAAATTTATGCACCCAATACAGCCATAAAAGAAAAAAGGGAATACCCCAGATTGCTATTATATTCGACATACCATTACCATGTCCGATGCTCGTTCCTTCTTTAACCTGAGGATGGAATCGGTATCGGGTTTTTACATCCCATCCATTTCCAATTAAGGGTTGCGATTTTATATAAATCCAATCCATTCTGATTGCACCAAAACGTCCTGCATGAATATCATCATCTTTCATTTGTTCAGCTTCAACAATATTGTTTTCAATTTTTTCTTTCATAAAAGACAAGTTAAAATATGCCAATCCTAAAATGGCTAATGAAAGCGGAATTATAACAATTCTTCCTAATTTATAACTTTGATAAAAATGAATTAAAACAAGTAACATAAATGTGATATAACCTGTAGTAGATTGAGATGTCAAAAGGCCAAGCACCAGAAATATCATTTCATTTTTATATGTCCCAACCTGAAATTTTCTGTTTTTAAGTGCTATAAATACCATAGCTAAGATAATGTAACCTGCAAAAGCTCCCGGTTCCCAGAAAGGTCCTGAGTTTCGAAACATTAACCCGCTTTCAGGAATTTCACCATAAGAAGTGTAGAATAGTAGACTTTTAATTTTTGAACTCTCACTTAAACTAATTCCATAAAATCCGAATTGATTTATAACCCAAAATGGTAAGGATACTGCGGCAAAAAAGGCCAGCACTCTAATATACGAATCAAGAAAATCCAGTTTATGATAATCATAATATAGCAATGTCATTAAACTTATCAGCATGGATAAGAAATAACTTATTCTACCCGGATATGATGCATATCCTAAAATCCTTTCCTGAAAGAATGTAATTGTAAAAATATAGATAAAAAGAAAGCTTATAATCCCGGCTACTTTTTTTAATCTTTTTACATAAATAATATAAAGTGTATATACGAATAATAATCCTGCATATGCAATCAATAAAAATTTGTTATAACCCTTATATCTTATTATCGGATTGTAACTGAAGAGTAATAAGAAATACATTGGAAGATATTTCTTTAAAAACAAAGTTATTTTTTCCAGTTTACTCATTTCAAATTTTATGGTTAGCGTATCAAAATTTCTATGTTATTCCTTCGGATTAAAAAATCAAACAAACAATGCTACCTTAGCTTCTAATTTTAGAATAAATAGAAAATAAGGTTTTAGCATTTTCTGTCCTGTTATGCCTTTTAGAAGCTTCGTTAATTGAGTTTCCCGAAAGGTATTGTGCAAATTTGTCATCCGAAAAGATTTTACAAATATAAGAAGCTAACATTTCGTGTTCTTCAAATCTGTATAACAAACCCGTTTTCCCGTGCTCGATCATATCTGGAGTTCCTCCGGCATATGTAGCTATGCAAGGAACACCCATTACCTGAGCTTCTCCTATCGAATTGGAGCTATTTTCAATAATCGAAGGGCTAACGGTAACATTAGCTAAAATAAAATACTGACACATTTCCTGTTCCGATAAAAATCCGGTATAAATGATGTATTTGTTCAATTTGTACTTACTTATCAATTTATTCAGATAGCGGCCGTATCCATTATTGATTATTCCATTTTTATTGTACACCTTTTTTCCTGCCACATAAACTTTGGTATCCGGGAATTTTTTAACCACTGAAGGTAATGCTTTGACAAGCTGATGAAATCCCTTTAACGGATAATTGGCCTGGCTTACGAAAATTGAGTGTTTTGTACAGCTATCAGGCGACCACTTATTATTATAAAATGAATCCCTAAGTGTTTCATTACAAAAATGATAGTTCAGATTTGAGTTGATTTCCTTTGCATGAATTTTATCCCAAATTGTTCTTCCTATTATATGTTTAACATTTTGGAGAAGCTTAACTTCATATTTTGCCCGAAATTTTAAATTTCTATGCTTGGAAAAGACCGTGTCCTTTCTTACAATATCTCTCAGTGTTATATTATTTTTCAATTCTTTTTTGCTAATTCCACCTAAATAATATCGGTCTATAACACTTACCAGCCCCTGTATGGATACAATAACTTTATTTGCGCCACATGCCCGCACAAAAGAGTATGAATATGGATATTCGGTGCCATGAATATGGATTAAATCAGGATTAAATAACTTTTTTACTTTTTGCCAGTAAATATCATTTTTTGTATTTGCTGCATCTAATCTTGCAATTTGTGGAATAAGAAAATGTTTAATTTTCCCTGATACCAGTTCCATAAATTTTTTTCCATCATAAATTGACGCAACCGCTAATTCTATTTCCGAATTATTTTTAATTAACTCAATAGCTGAAGAATAAACCCACCCCTTTACATAACTATCCAAGTTTAATTCTTTTGAAACTGTAGGAAAAGGTGCATTGATTATCCAAAGTACTTTCATATGCTAATAATACTAATTTATTATTCTTAAGCTAAAAAATTTCTTTACTTTAGAAACCTTGTAACATGTTTTATATCTAGCACACTTTTCAAGCTCTATTTGTTCCATACTCCCAGAGCTGTTTTTCTTAACAACTTATGTACCTGTATTACCTGTATTGATCCTACCAATACCAACGGCCCAAGTATAGCCAATACAATACCAATACTATTACCAAAAATGTTTTTAAAAGTATAAACCAGAATAATATAAATCAAAATTTGGATAGTTGTAAACAATACTGTTAGTTTTAATTTGCCTATCCCATTAATAAAATATGAATAGGGAGTTATATATAATTCGATAACTGTAAAAACTGCCAGCGCAATCGACAAATTAACCGGAATCTGTACTTCTTCGCCAACCCATATTTTATATATCCAGGTACTTACAAACAACATAATCACAACCCCGCCACTAAACAAAACCGATAAAATATTTGCATATTTTAAAGCTTTTTTCAACCAATTAAAATCTGCTTTTGTATAAGCATCGGTAACAGCCGACCAAACAGGCATCATAAAAAGCGAAAACACCATGATAGGAATATGGAAATACTTATATGCAATATTATATACCGTAACTTCCTCAGGCCCGTAAAATTGAGTAATAAAAATATTTGCTGTTGTAAACACAATAATGTAAGTAATTTGCAGGAAGAAAAAACTTGTACCTAATTGAAGTATTCCCTTTCCTATTTTAAAATCAACACTGTTAAAAGAAGGTTTTAAGTCTTTATAACTTGTATTAAAAGCAATAATTGTAACAATAATAAAAATTAAGACCGGGATAGCACTAATAATAGTTCCCAATAAAACCAGATTTCCACTTTGTTCAGTTTTGGTTAATATAAAAACTACCACAAATGCAAGTACATTTCCCGACGTAGTAATTAACTTGGTAACCGATGGTTTTTGGTCGGCAAGAAAAATTACTGAGATAATCTGAACAATAAACCGTATAATAAAAAAAGTGAAAACAATTGAGGTTAAAAAAAACAGCTCATTACTTTCAATACTTCTGGTATTTAGAATAGTGTTCCAGTTGAGATAAAAAATATTGCTGATATGGAAAAGCAGAAGAACCAAACTAAATATTGCAATTAGCATGGCATAGGTAGTACTAACCAATATTTTGCCTTTTTTAAAGTCATTGGTGGCTAAAACTTCGGCTAGTTTGTTTCGCAATCCATTACCTAATCCAATATCGAAGAAACTGAACCAGCCCAATATTGTTGTCAAAGTAATCCATATTCCGTACTTTTCCTGTGTTAAGTATTCCAATAAAAGTGGAACATAAAGCAATCCTATTAAAATACTTACTCCCTGAATTAATATCGAGTAAACTACATGCCTTTTTGCTTTTGCCCCCCTCGTTTCTCCTTTAAAATAATCCAGAATTTGCTTTCCGTTAAACTTCATTTAATGTAATCAGAATTTGAGAATGCTTTTTTTACAGAAGACCTTAAAAAATACAATAGATTCACGATACTTTTTGGAAGCAAGAAAATTATCCTGATTTTTTTTTCGTTTTCTAATTTTGTTTTAAGATATTTTCCAAATCGGTTATCACTATTCATTATTTCCTTGAGGATTTTCTTATTTCCGTGAGCTTTAACATTAACCAAATCCCAAAATATATTTCTTTGAACTTTCTTTTTAAGTTCTGAATCAATAAGGGATCTTAAAATGATAATTTCAAAAATATATGAGTATGTTAACAAATTAACACTCCAGTCTTTCCCTCTTGAAGTTTTGGTACGGTGCATCCTATAATGATGCAATTTCTCTGAATTTCCATAAAAGGTTAACTTATTAAAATTTGAATATACCCATACCCAGTCGTAACCTCCAATGCACATGCCTTTATCAAGATCAAGAATTGCAATTGATTTTCTCACTGCTGCCGTCATGTAAGGAAATCCCAAGTTATATTTTGCGCCAAATTCAATTATTTCATCTCCATTTTTCATGTAACCAAAGGGAAAAGTATAACTGTTATTTGATGCCCCTCTCTTGGAAAGAACATAATAATCGGTGTAATATACATCAATATCCGGGTGCTTATGTACTACATTCAAAAATGATTCGACATAGGTTGGTAATAAAATATCATCATCATCCAGTACTTTAACATATTCCGTTTCAGCTAATTCGTAACAACGATTTTGATTAGGAAATAATCCAATATTTGTATCATTTCGGTAATAGGTTATTCCTTTTTCTTTACAAATATTTTTAAAATAGTCATGAGAGGAACAATTATCCACGACAATAACCTCACACCTAACAGTCTGATTTAATGCACTCTCTAATGCATAAAGAAAATATTCTTTTCTTTCATAACAAGGAATTGCTATTGTAATAAGATTAGTGAAACTCATCATTTTTAAATTCAGGGGTGATTAAACAATTTCTTTTAACAATCCAGCTTTATTCAATTGATTTGCTGATTGTAAAATACTTTCAAATTTTAATTTTGATTTTATTGCGATATCAAGTAAAGTATGATTCCCATCTGAAAGATTTAAAATCCACAACAAAGCATCACGATATTCATTGCTAAAATTTTGTCCTTCGGATGAATCATACAAACCTCTTTTACCCAATTGGGGTTCTCCTTTGGGAAAGAGGTTATAGTATTTACTGTTGGTTTCCATTATTGAGATAAACTGAAACAGCAAAGAAATCGATTCACTTAAATTATTTGCACCAATAAAATCGAGATTATCCGCAGATGTATGATATTCAGGGAATTCACCAAAAGGGGTTCTTGTAATCCGGCCAACTGGAAGATTGAAACCAGGAGAACAATATTGTCTTTCATCATATCCATAGGGCGAAAAATCATGAATTTTTGATTCTTCATTTTGGTTAAGCAAATACTCCATTATACTATCAACATCAGCATTTCCTTTACGTGATTTTTTATAATGAAAAGAAGAGGAATCGCCTAATAAGGTTAGGACTAAACCAGATTTAATATTTTGAACCTTTTGCTCATTTTGGCTCAGCCAGGATATTGCTCCAATTGTTCCTGGAACAAAAACGAACCGATAACTGTTTTTCAAATTAAATTTTTTAAGAATATTAGCTAATTGCGTGGCAATCACAATCCCTGATAAATTATCATTGCATAAAGATGGATGGCAAATATGACAACTAAACAGCACCTCTTCTTTCAACCTACCTTTTATTAACAACTCTCCGTATGTAAGCAAACCTTTTTTTAGTTCAGATTCGATTTTAACCTGATATTCTCCATTATCAAGTTGTTCATACAGTTTATGCGGCATACAAAATCCCCAGTTACGATTATAATAAGTGGTTTTATATGGAATCCATTCTGGGTACTCTGGGATAGTAAAAATGTGTTCTTTTAATTCGTTTAAAGAAACCTTTTTATCTACCGGGATACTGTAATTTACAACATGCAAATTTGAATTCTTAAAATCTACTATTTTTTCACCTTTCGAATTTTTTACCCATGCATCTTGTATATTCCACTCCTCAGGTATTTCCCAGTCTAGAACTTTAGTTCCGGATGGTACTTCGCTAATGGAAAGAGGAATATATTCATTTATTATTGAAAGAGTTTCACGAACTCCATCTCCTGTAATACTTCTGCAAATTGGAAATAATCTTTTTGACAATTCAAACATTTCATTTCCAATTTTGTCTAAATCAATCTTTCTGAATTCCTGCGTAAAATACATCTCAGGTTTACTTCTGGTCAATTTCCAATTCTAACGATGTAAAAACCATAGATTAGAGTAAAAGTACTTTTCTAGTAGCATGCTGTATATATTATCAATGCCGCAGTTTCGCAACTGGTACTAAGTCAACATCTAAATAAGGTTCTGATTCTTCTCCTCTTACAACCCTAAAAAACTTTTCCCTTATTTTTGACAATATTGGACCATATGCTTCTAGTTTATTGGTATCTATCATTTTAACCGGCACCACTTCCGCAAGGGTTCCACAAATAGCTATTTCGTCAGCGATTAGCAGTTCTGTTCTGTCAATTGGTTTTCTGACAAATTTTACATTTAAAGAATTTGCCAGTTTTTCAACAAAATCCAAAGTAATACTTTCTAATGCCCCTTCTGTTGACAACGGAGTGTAAACTATTCCATCTCTTACCATAAGTATACAAGAGCCTGTAGCTTCTGCTATTCTCCCCCATTGATTTAAAAGCACCATATCGTCGAAATTTCTACTTTTCCCTTCAATTCTCGCCAACCTGCCAACCTGGTAATTCGTTGAAGTTTTAATTCTTGCCGGCAACATATTATCTCCACTTCTTTGCCATGTACTAAATCCAAGATTGATGGGTTGAGGCTCTTCACAAGGTTGATGATAGGCTGTCATTATTAAATCTGCTTTTGTTCCTTCTCCCCAATGGCCTTCAATTACATATAAAGTTGTACGAATCCACATATCTTTTTCCTTTTGTAACAAGGCACCCATCAATTCAAATACTGCAGATTTATATTCTTCATATGTCCAAGGACAAGGAATATGTAAAAGTTTCGCAGAGCGAAGAAGTCTTTTATAATGTTTTTCTAAGAAAATTAATCCAAACCCATCACCTTTTCGCCAATATCCTTTAATCCCTTCAAAAACATTCAATCCACGCGTAACAGCTTCACAGCCTATATGAATTGTAGCTTCCTCCCATGAAACCAATTTCCCATTCATATAAACAAAATCCGGTCTTTGCAATGTTGCCATTCAATTAAGTGTTTGTGATAATAATCTGGTTATGAACAAATAAAATTTAAAATTATTTCTTTATTATTTGAATTTTCAAAGCAATATCTTTCTCGCAAAAAAAGCTTCTGCAAACTGTGTTGCAGATTCTAGTCCACGGATGCGTGGTAAAGCATTGAAAGTTTTTTCATCAAACCAATGTTTTTTTCTTTGGCTTTCAAATGTTTCCAGGGTAATCCTGTTCTTTTTTGCTAAATATTTTTCCTCAAGGTTAACATAAACATTAGGGTTGCCTAAGTCTCCATCATATTTAGGTATCTCGTATTCAAGGATAAAATTATTTCTCCATGTATTCCAGGTTAAATCACTAATTATTTTGTGGTCCTGATGCCTGTCTTCCCGGTAATGTGTAAAAATTAAATTTGGAGAAATTTCAAACTTTAGTTTTTCAAAATATTCCTTTATTTCCTTCCATTGTGAAGGAAAGAAACCATCGCGAAATGAATTGACAATCACTTTTTTGTTTTCCAAATTCATTAAAAACTTCTCCGCACTAATTTCAGCCTCATTTTTTCTTTTTTCATCTGATGCAAAAACAATCCAGGTAATTTGTTCAATGTTGTATTCCTGGAAAATTTTCAACAAAGTACCGCCAACTCCAATTTCAATATCATCGCAATGAGCACCGAGGCAAAGTACATTTAAAGGGATGTTTTTATTAAATTGTAAATTCATTTATTTTTAACTCTTTGTTTTAGGAAATTTTAAAATTTCAGATTCAATACTATTTTCTTACTTGTTTTCTCCCGTTTCTTTCTTCCGTCTTCCATACTTCCCACGGAGGGTTACCCCTTTCATAAATGTCATCAATTGTTCTTTTATCCTTGAAAGTATCCATACTAATCCAAAATCCTTTATGTTCCCATGAAATCAGGCGTTTTTCATTGATTAGTCTTTTAAATGGCTGGTCAACTAATTCATCCCCATATTCCATATAATCAAATATTTTATTTCTTAAAATAAAGAATCCTGTGTTAACAAGCAGGGATGAAGAACCTGTCTGGCTGATTTTATTAACTGTACCATCTTCATCCTTATCAACAAAATGAAAACTCTGAAAAGACTGATAAGACATAAAGGCGGCAATTTTATCCTTTTTTTCATTGAACCAGTTTATCATTGCTGGAAGGTTCAGGTCTGTTACCCCATCGCTGTAATTGGCAAGAAATACTTCATCATCTTTTAAATATTCCTTTACTTTAAGCAAGCGGGTGCCAATGTTTGTGTTTAAACCGGTATCAACAAAAGTTATCTTCCAATCATGAATATCTGAATTCTGCAATTCAATTTCTTTTCCACTATTTTTAAAAACAAAATCGTTTGACAGTGTTTCATCATAATTCAGAAAATAATTTTTAATATAATCAGCTTTATATCCAAGACATAAAATAAAATCTTTATGGCCAAAATGAGCATAATACTTCATTATATTCCACAAAATTGGACGATATCCAACATTTACCATTGGTTTCGGTACTTGATCGGAATACTCTCTTAAACGTATTCCCTGCCCACCACAAAATAATACAACTTTCATAATAACTTAACTATTTTAGGGTATTAATCCAAAACCTTTAACTCGGGAATTGGAATAACAAATTTGCCTCCCCAATTTTTTACGTAACTGTGTTGTTTTCTAATTTCCTTTTCAAGATTCCAGGGGAGTATAAAAATATAATCAGGTTTTGATTCTTTAATTTTATCAGGGTGTAATATCGGGATGTGGCTTCCGGGCAAATAATTGCCTTGTTTTACAGGACTTATATCAACTGTGTAGTCCAGAAAATCCGTTCGGATACCACAATAGTTCAGAAGCGTGTTTCCTTTTCCGGGTGCACCATAACCTATAACAGATTTGCCTTGTCGTTTTACATCGATTAAAAATTCGAGAATTTTACGTTTTGTTTCCTTTACTTTTTCTTCGAAATCAGAATAAAATTTTAGATCCTCAAAGCCAAGTTTTTTCTCCCGTTTCAACAATTCTGTAACATGTTCTGTAATCTTCTTGTTATCATCATCAGTATGTTTACCAAAAATACGAAGCGAGCCACCATGTGTTGATAACTCCTCAACATCAAAAAGGGTTATTCCATGAAATGCAAAAATCCGGTTAACTGCACTGAATGATAAATATGAAAAATGCTCATGATAAATAGTGTCAAATTGGTTTTTGTCAAAAAGTTGTTGCAAATGCGGGAATTCCATTGTTATCACGCCATCCTTGTTTAACATGATTTTCATTCCAGCAACGAAATCGTTAATATCCGGCACATGGGCCAAAACATTATTTCCGATGAGCAAATCAGCCTTTCCGTATTTTTCCGATAATGTTTTGGCAGTTTTTTTTCCAAAAAACAAAATCTCTGTTCTTATGCCATTTTGCTTCGCTACTTTTGCTACATTACCAGCAGGTTCCACACCTAAAACAGGAATATCTTTTTCTACAAACCATTTTAGCAGGTACCCGTCGTTACTTGCTATTTCTGTAACCAGATTTTTAGTATTTATATTAAATACCGAAATGATTTTTTCTGTATACCGGCGGGTATGTTCTAACCAACTTTCCGAATAGGAAGAGAAATATGCATATTCATCTGCAAAGATTTCATCAGGGCTTGCAAATTCTTCCAACTGCATCAACCAGCAGTTATCACATATAAGAGCATGGAGTGGATAAAACTTCTCCATTTCATTAATACCTTCTGGTTTGACATGTTTTTGACACAAAGGTGACATGCCCAAATCAACAACTCCATAATGAAGTGTTTCGTTACAAAACCTGCATTTGCCAGAGGTTTTTAATTCTTTCATCCTTATTACTTTCTATTAAAGCTTAATTAAATTAGAGTTTTTTGAGAAAAACTTAATCCTGGTTTAAATATTTATAATCAGGAGCATTTCTATCCTTTTCCGACATAAGAAGTGGTTTTATTGGCCACTTAATGTTGAAAGCAGTATCATCCCAGCGAGTTATCCGTCCAGCTTCAGGATTGTAAAACTCAGTCATTAAATAATGAATTTCAGTATTGTCTTCCAGTGTTATAAATCCATGTGCAAAACCTTCGGGGATGTACAACATTTTATAATTATTTTGATTTAGTTCCAGCCCAATCCATTGTTTGTATGTTGGTGAATCCATTCTGAGATCTATAATAACATCATAAATCCCACCCCTAGAACAACTTACTAATTTCGTTTCCTGAAATGGTGATACCTGGTAATGCATTCCACGAAGTGTTCCTTTTTTCGTGTTAAACGAAACATTTGTTTGTTTGATGTTTGTGTTTAAACCAAATTGTTTCATCTCACGTTCGCACCACGCTCGTCCGAAAAACCCCCTTTCATCAATAATTTTATCGATTTCGATTACAAAAGCCCCTTTAAGTTTTGTTTCCGTAAAAATCATCCGTTAATCATGTTTTATCCAATTCCAAAATAAGGTATTATCAAGATGCGAATTTTTCTGAAGTTCATTTATTACATTTAATCTTATTAATTGAGAATTTCTGAAATTTTTATCGGTAAATTTCATTTTCATCAATTGTTCATACAGATCTTCGATTGTAAACTTTAGTTTAAAAACAGGTTGATGGTTGGGAGCAAGTTTTTTGAACAAATCAAAATTAACTTTATATGAACGTTTATCAGGCGGAGCGTCCTGGTTTACTGAAACCTTACACCCCGGTACAACCTCTGAAACCACCTGAGCCAATTCTTTTACCTGATAATTCCATTCGTTGCTTCCTGTGTTGACAGCCAAAAAATTTCCACTGGTTTTTGCATCTCTTTGTATTGCCCAATCAACAGCCCTAGCCATATCTAAAACATTGATAAGTGGCCTCCATGGAGTACCGTCACTTAAAATGTCGATTTTTTTTGAAACAAGTGCTCCTGCAACAAAATCATTAATCACTAAATCTAACCTAAGACGATCACTAAAACCACATGCGGTAGCAAATCTCAAACAGGTTACTTTAAAATGATTATTTACCAAAGATTCCAACTCTTCCTCCGCTGCTATCTTCGACCGTGCATAAGCCGTTAAGGGATTTAATTTATCAGATTCTACTTTGGCATGGTCGTCAGCTTCACCGTAAACACTACAACTTGAAGCAAAAACAAAACTTTTCACCCCTTTTTCTTTTCCAATTTTAGCCATCCTAATTGCAGAATGACAATTGACATCCATTGTTACATCTTCAAACTTGTTTCCCATGGGATCGTTTGAAATTGCAGCCAGGTATACAATTACATCAATATCATCTAATACCTCATGGTTTAAATTACGTACATCCGCAAAAATTTGCTGATTTAATTTTGATTCTGGCAAAAGATTTGTATTTGTTAAATTGCTGGCAAAAAATCCTGTATCATATCCAATTATAACAGCATTTGGGTAACTTTCCCTTAATTTTTTCACAACTCCGGGACCAACGTATCCCATGTTTCCGGTAATTAATATTTTCATTTGGGTAATTGTTTTAATTAATGTTTTCACAAACAGGTTTTACCAAAATATAACTAGATTTTCATGTCGTCAAAAGAAATATTTTCTTAACATCATAAATTCGGTTTGCTGGTCATTAGTTATATTTTTTTAAATGTTGAGAGGAAACATATTATAAAAATAATTGGAAGTCATTGAACTTCATTTCCTGTCAATTAAAATTTATTAAAAACGTTGATGCAAACAAAAGATTAAATGTTTTATATCCAGTATTCGTTTCTATTCAAAACTTTCTTTACAATACTTTTTGCAAGAAACTCCCCGCTGTAATACATATATAATAATGCAGAATCTATTCCTTTTATCTTGTATGTTTTCATTAATCTATTGACTTTTATTATTTTATGCAACGAAAAATTCCTTCTTATATGCGGTAAGATTATTTTAATCTGTGATTTAATAAGCGCTTTATTGTTAGGGAATCCCAACTGCTTATGTAAATTGTAGCGATGATTTATTGCTATTTCTAAAACTTTTTCTTCGGGTCTTCCTGAAGATTCTCCTTTGCCGGTCATTCTGTAGACAGAAAAGGACTCATCAATATAAGCCAGGGGTCCCCATTTGGCGCAAAAGTAATAAATCTTCAAATCGCCGTTACTTTCTATGTCCGGCATATACTTGCGTGCTTCAAACCTGAAACAAATATTTTGCAAACCAGGCATAAGGCCACTTAAGACATCAAACATTTCATAATCTCTTTTTACAAATCTGGTAATCTTATCGGTATTTTTAACTTCGTCCTTTTTACGTATTTGTCCAAAAACTGCTGAATATTTTGGATACTTTTCAAGAAAATCTATTTGTTTTTGGAGTTTCAAGGGATCTATCCAATAGTCATCTCCTTCGCATGTTGCTTCGTATTTTCCTTTTCGCCAACTAAAAAATTCACTCCTTAGTTCTTCTTTATCAGGTTTGACATGGCTATTTTCGGGTTGATAATAAGCTTTAATCAGTTTTGGATATCTCTTTTCATAATCTCTTATAATCTCCGCTGTTTTGTCTGTTGATGCATCATCATGAATAAGTACTTTTACCGGGAATGTTGTTTTTTGCATTAAAATTCCTTCTATACAATCGCGAATGTAATCCTCATGCATAAATGCCATGGTACGGGTATGCACCAAAGGTATTGTTCCCTCTGGCCAGATCTGTTCAGTAATAAGTACAGGTTCTTTTAGCGGGACAAATTTATAACTGAATTCCTTTTTCATTCGTTTATACTATGTTGATTTCTTAAAATAGCTCAATTCTGTCAGGCAGACAGATAAGTAAGTGATAATGTTATGGGATTATATTTTAAAGACTTTATTTATGTCAGTTGCCTTTTCTAAAAAAGCTACAGGATTACATTTGCTTTTCTGGGTTCAATCCCACAACATGGACGCATACTTACAATTCTTACACCGCTGGCTCGTTGAGGACCGATTTTAAGAAAAGTACTTAAGGCTGTTGTGTTTCCTCCCAAACCAAGTGGACCTACATTGCTTTTATTCAATTTTTCAGTAATTTCTTTTTCCAGTTTACTTTGGATATTGTGGTTACCAAAAATCATTGCTTCCATCATTAGAGATGTTGCTTCAAAATGTGAACGACCAATGCCCAAAGCCAAAGTCACAGGAGAACAACCAAGTTTACCGGCTGCTTCAACTGCCCATTCAATTATTTCATCTGTAACCACAGAAACTTTATGTTTATGAAATACCCGAAAGGTCTTTCCCCGAATCTCAGGGCCACCTCCATGCATTAAAACATGCAATCTCAAAATATCCTCTTTTATTGGTTTTATTAATACGGGTGAAGGCAAAAGTGCTCCGGGATCAATATCTAATCCTCCTGACTGATCAATTCTCTGAATATCATTTCCTTTAATAGCCATGGGCCTCCCGGGCAAAGCTCTGAGTCCTTCAGCAACACCTTCATGGATTGCTTTTAAAAGTTCACCATCTATATTTTTTCCGGGGCCAACTTCTAAAAACAGGTGAGGGATTCCTGAATCATCGCATAACGGGCTTCTGTTTTTTTCTGCAACCAAGGCATTTTTTAAAGTAGTTTCCAACATCCATTTGGCACTTGCATTTGTTTCCTTTTCTATTGCCTTCCCATATATCTCCTTCTTGTCATCACTAAAAGCAGAACCGGCGATGATTACACATTCCTTTACTTTTTCAATTATATCCAATTTATTTACCATCATAAATACTTTTTCCATGTGCCGCTGCAATTATTGCAGGGTAATCCTTAATTTCCAATAAATGATACGCTTCCATTCCAAATTCAGGGAAAGCTACAACTTTCCTGCTTAACGTTTTACTGTTAAGAAGTGCCGTAACCGGCGGTATAATAGCATAAACCGAGTTATACTTATTTAATGCTGCAATAGTTTCCTGACTTAATTCTCCTTTACCTAAGTGTATTTTCACACCCGCTTTTGAAAGTTCGGGTATGCTACTTTCAATTTCAAACTTATTACTAGAAGTTGGTCCAACTCCTGCCGGGCTAACAGCTGTATGGAAAATAACCGAGCCTTTTAAATTTATGTCATACTTTGAAAAATCACCCAATTTGATTAAATCTACAATTTTAGGTAAAACCGCATCCCTCCCTGTATAAATAAAGCCTGAAATAGTTATCATATCACCAACAGATAGTTGGTTGATTAATTCCTTCGTTATTGGTGTAACAATTTTAATCATTAATGTAAATCTATATTAATTAAAACGTTCATTTAATTTATTCAAATTGAATAATTTAAAGTTAATCTTTCCAGGTAGTTAACCTACGATTCTATTTTTGTAATCCAAATTTTTGTTAATTTTTAATTCATTCTGAAAAAATAAGAAAAGTGGTTAACTACACCTTCTATCATTTTTAAAGAAATTGTGTGCTGCATCCATGGCCACTTTCACATTATCCCATTTAGTGTGAGATGGAATAGTACAATTAGCACCAATCAGAAACTTTTCGGGTGCTTTTGAAATAACCTTTCTTACTGAATTATAAATTTCATCTTTTGTCCCATCTACAATAATCCCGTTTCTTGATAATCCCCCCATTATTGGACGGTCGAACAATTTATAAAGTTCGTTAATACTTATTGGACCATTTTCCAATTCAAATTCACAATTTACGATGTGCCCGGGATAATCTTTAAATGCTGAATAATTTTTATATTTCCCAATAGTTGTATGAATATGCAAAATATTGCATTGGTAGCCAGTACTTATTTCCTGGCCGATAATTAAATCAAATGGTTTTATATAATTTTCGAAAACAGAATCGGAAACGAACCGGTTTGATTCCCCTCCCTGCGTAACCTGGAAAAAACCATCAACACCAAGTTTCATGCATTCTTTTACATAAATTAGTGTACTTTGATTGATAATTTCCAAACCTTTTTTCACTAGTTCAGGATCTTCATTTAAATGGTTTACATGATGCTTTTTCCCGGTAACCTGACTGGCAAATTGAAGCGGTGAATAAACAGTTGCCAGCACTAATGCATCTTTTTTCCCTTTTTTTACGAGTGCTTTTACGACTTTTAACTGATCAGCATAAAAATCTTTTTTGAAAAATGGTATTTCTTTCCAATCTTTTGGTTTTTGAATTTCATGAACCACTGGGTATTTTTGCTCATATTGTATTTTTAATATATCCAGATCGGCATTTCTAAAAAATCCCAAATGATTATTTACAGCTGACTCTCCAAAAAAATTTCCATTTCCAAAATGCATAAAAAATGCCCCGGGAACATAATCAGTTTTTAGGTTTTCATAAATTAGGCTTAAAATGATTTCTCTTTTATTCTTAAAATTACTTTTCGAACCGATTTGTTTTGGTCTTGACTGATTATTTAATAAACGTTTTTCGGATTTATTCAAATCTGTTTTTTCCATCTTCTAAAGTTCTGTTTTTAAACTGATTGCGATTGGGTGCATTTAATTTTGATTTATCGGTTAAAATATTGTGTTCTTATTCCAACAAATTAGTTTTAGTATCAACACTAACCGATTTAAATTATAAAAACAAGTATGATGTTAAATAAAAAAGAGGCAATCCTTGTTAATAATCGTAAATGTCATTTTTCATTACAGGGTTTCCATTAATATCAAAAACTTCTATTTTATCCAACACCTTTCTAATTTTTAAGCCTAACCCTGATTTAGATTCAGATTTAACAATAAAACTTCCCACTCTATTATTACTGGACAAATCCTTTCCTAACACATTTCCTGTTTCTTTATAAATACAATAGTATTCGATCGCTTTCTTTTTTAAAAGTTCTTCAAGGCCTATCACTTTACCCAGAGTGCAAGGTTTAGCGTAGATAAAAACTGTTTCAAAATAATCTGATTTTACACAAAACTTTTCCTTTTCATTAGATTTATTTAATCCAATTTTTTTATCAATATTAACAGGTATGCCTAAAAACGAGTTTACTGCCGAATCGATTATATCAAAACCCGAATATAGTTTAATATTTTTGTAATTTTCACCACCTCCAATTCGTGGTGCAAATTCAATTATATTAATATTTTCATTTTCGACTATTGCCTGAACCAATAATGGAGTGTTGTCCAAATTAAATATCTCTGCAATTTTATTAAATATTAAATTAAGTTTTGTCATACAATCATCCGAGAGATCCGCAGGCCAAAAGGCGCTTTGTATTTGTTGTATAGGATTATCTTTATCAACAATCATTTTATGCCTTTCCCTTGTCCTTAGAATAATTACTTCTTTATCTTTAATAAAACAGTCAACACCTATTTCTTTTCCTTCTTTGAATTCTTCAATTATCGCGGTGTCATTTCTACTTAGGTTTAAGGCATCTTTTAAATAAGTTTTAAGTTCCTTCTGATTGATTGCTTTTCTAACCCCTTTTGAGCTATTGCCGTCAATTGGTTTCACTATAAGGGGGAATTTCAAAACACTTGAATCGATCTCTCCCAGTTGGCCAACGGTAAAATGTTTTGAAGTTTGAATCCCGTTTGAAACCATAATATCTTTCATTAATTTTTTGTTAGTGACCGAAAGTGCAGTATTATAACTATAAGGTCGAGGTAAATTCAGTTTTTCGGCTACATAACAGGCGGTAACATTAGCCTGGTCAATACAGGCAGAGATAACAAGGCAGGCATTTCTTTTTTTTGCAATCTCCAACACTTTTTCTTTATCAAGTGTGCTTTCGCGAATATGTTCGTCAGCGTCAAATATTGCAGGCGGAGATTCATTATAATCAATAAGAATTGTATAATACCCCCTATTTTTAAGGTTACGGATTAACTCTTTATGAGGATTAGTCCCTCCCAGTACAATAGCAATCTCCCTAGTCACAGTTTTCATAAAGGTGTCTTTAAAATTAGATGGGATTGTTATCTCAACTAAACACTAAACTTGTAATTATTTAAATTGTCAATTAAAATTTACTATTCTTTTTTATAACATTTGTAATTAAAACGTGTATATCTCTTTTCTCATAACGTTACAACCATTAATATCAAACACCTCAATCGCTTTTATAGATTTTTCAATTTTTTTTGCAAGGCCTTGTTTACTTGATGACTTTACTAAAAATCCTGCAACCCTGTTATTACTTGACAGGTCATTTCCTATTTTTGTTCCAAGGAATTTAAATATATTAAAGTGTTCAATTATTTTTTTTGCTATAAGCTTTTCGTAACCAGTAATATTACCAAAAACACATGGAGTAGTATAAATAAATACATCAGAAAAATAATTTTTACTTTTTTTATGTTCAAGATTAACTTTTAAACCTAAATAAGAGTTTATTGCTGCATCTATTATATCAAATCCTGTGTGAAGCCTGATGATATTATATCCATCCCCCCCACTTATCCGGGGTGCAAATTCAAGAATGTAAATTTTATCATTTTTTAATATCGCCTGAATGAGTAATGGAGTATTATCGAATCCAAAAACCTCAGCAATTCGTTTGGCTATTATTTCTAATTTTTTTAGTTGAGTTTCGTTTAAATCTGCCGGCCAATATGAACTTTGAATTTGTTGAACCTGATTTTCATTGTTTAATAAAAGTTTTCTTCTTTCTCTTGTGGTAAAAATCGTAATTTCTCCATTTTGAACGTAACAATCTGCTCCAATTTCCACACCTTCAATAAATTCTTCAATTACAGCCCCGTTACTTCTACTTAATCTTAACGCATCTTTTAAGTAATGTTTCAGTTCCTTTTTTGTATTAGCTTTTTTTACGCCTTTTGAACTATTACAATCAGAAGGTTTAACGATTACCGGGAAATTCAATTTATCTGTATTGAAATTATTCATGTCGTTTACTATTACATGTTTTGGGGTAACAATTCCGTTTTGAACCATCTTTTCTTTCATCAATTGCTTATTGCTAACCAATAAGGCAGTCTGATAACTGTATGGTGCTGGTAAATTCAACTTTTCGGCTACATAACAAGCTGTTACATTTGCCTGATCAATGCATGTTGCAATAACCAGATTTGCTTTTCGATTTTTTGCAATAAATAATACTCTTTCATTATCCAATGTGCTTTCCCGGATATGTTCATCTGCATCTACTTTTGCTGGTGGATTTTCCGTATAGTCAATTAGGATTGTGTAATATCCTCTGGACTTTAGATTATTAATTAATGTTTTGTGAGGGAATGTTCCACCAAGTACAATTGCAACCTGATTTTTCATAAGTTGAATAAATTGGAAATATAGAAATAATATCAGGAGATTACTCCATCAAATTTTTCATGAAATTTTGTTTTGACTTTTTAAAGTCCAATTTCAAACAAGGCATACCCGTCCTCATACCTTTTTTTATTTTTATTTCAATAAAACCCGGTCCATTTTGCAAAGCAAGAGTATGAATTGCCCTTTCTAAATCTTCCACAGTTTTCACCGCACTTCCAACTGTGTTATAACCTGAGTTTTGAGCAATTCCGGTAAAATCAATTAGTATACCCGCAGATTGTTGACCACCAACTGATTCATGTACTCCATTGTTCAAAACAATGTGTAAAAAATTCTTTTTCTTAATTATTCCGGTTGTGGCAAATGACCCTAAATGCATTAATGCGGATGAATCCCCTTCAATACATACTACTAATCGATTTTTTGTACCTGCCCAAATACCATGTGCAATAGAAGAAGTATGCCCCATGGCTCCAACATTTAAAAAATCCTTTTCATGACCTTCATTCCGAATGTTTCTGGATTCATATAGCTCTCTTGAAGTCCTGCCCGTTGAACCCACATATACTGCGTTTTCAGGTAAAAATTCAAGAACTTTTTTAATTGCCTCTTCTCTAAACATTAGTTTTGAGCCATTATTATTAAAACTTTCTTTTTTCCCGTTGGCCAATATTCCTTTTTTTACAATTAAGGCTACTGCACTATTTATTTCTTCTGAGGTTCTTTTTGCCCATTTCAATTTGTTCACTGCATCGTCAATATTATGTTCCAGAATTTTGAATGGTATATCCATATCATTAAGCAGTGTAGGTGTTAAAGCTCCTTGCTTTTGGTGTTGAATGTGATCCAAAAGATCAGGTTCACCTCGCCATCCAATCAGAAGTACCATTGGAATTCCATAAACATCCTTATCAGTCAATGAAAGAAAAGGATTTACAATATTTCCCAACCCCGAATTCTGTAAATAAACTAATGGGATAGTTTTTGTAGCAAGGTAAAATCCTGCGGCTAGGGCAATCGCATTACCTTCATTCGCTGCTATTATATGATGGTTTTTTGACCATTTCTCCTCAACATACAAACAAAAGTCATTGAGCAAAGTATCCGGGATACCTGTAATAAATTCAATTCCCTCCTGTTTTAAACAGTTGAGGAACTTTTCTTGATTAATCATAATAAATGTCTAGTTTTAATTAATTGGGTATGAAAGACATATAACTCTGAATCGAGTTTACAAAAAGCGATAAAGATTATTTAATCTGGTATCTATATTCCAAACGATTTCAATTATTTTTTGAATTTCTTTTTTCTGTTTTCCGGCATAGTTAGCCAACGATCTAAATTTTTCTTCCAGTTCAACATCTGTAAGCGGATTTTCTGGCTCACCTTTGGGAAAATCTACCTTGTTTTGGTAGCTTTTTCCATCTTTTGTATTGATTTCCACCAATGCAATACTTTTATCAGGAAATAACTCTGTAAATTTATCATTTGAAAATACCTTTACTTTTTTAGTTAATGATGAAATTATTGGATCTTTTATTTTATCGTTCGAAAACTCTTCAATATCAGCTTTACCTGATAATGTTGCCACCGCAAAGCTATATGGAATACTCATTTTTGCTGATGACTCTCCCGGTATTATTGTATGGTCGTGATTGAAAACTGCCAATTTATAAGTGCT
>CAJXZG010000043.1 GCA_913063265.1 uncultured Prolixibacteraceae bacterium
TTCATTTTTTGGGCTTGTTCATCCAACACCTGTTGAGATAACTCCTCCCAATAAAATCGTAAATCTCTTTCCGTTGGGAACAATCTTAATCCAATAAATTGTCCCGGAGAAAGAAATAAGGATGAATTTGAACCAAGTTCTTTAATGTATTTTTTGATTGATTGATGAGTAAGATAACTGGTTGTAAATACATGTTGAATTTTGGCATCATAAATTTTGGATGTTTTGTTGTTTTTTGCCAAATGAATATCAATAAAATTTCGATGTTCTTTTCCAAATTTAGAGAAGGGATGAAGCGATTTTACTACACCGGCACCTTTGGTCCATCTGCTTCCCACTCCTCCGGCAAGCGTAATAATTGCCAGTTCTCCTTTTTTTATTGCTTTTTCACCTGTTTTTAAATTTTCCTTATTTGATGAGCCTTTACCAATTTCGGAAACCTCATTATTTTTAACATCGGTAATTTTAATACCAGTTCTGAGTCTGTTTTGTGCCAATCCAATCTGCCCTGATTTTAGTGCAGATTTTATTGTTTCATGAAACTCCGGATTAAAACCATTATTTTCCAGTAGAAAACTTAAATCCTGACTTTTTTGGCTTTCTGTTTTTGAGTCCGGAATCATTCTTTCAAATAAACCGGAAATAAACAAATTGTATGACCCTTTGGTTTTCTGGGATTTTGATAAAGCCTGAAGTTCGTTTTGCCTGCTATTGCTTAACTTACCGATATCTTTTTTTAAAATTCCGGGCATAAGCAAAGTATAATACTCCATCGGAGGTAAAGCTTTTTCTCCCGATTTCAAACTGGCAAATGTTCCTTTTTCATTTATTTTAAAATCGTAAACCACAGGATTCATGGCAAAAGGAACTGCACTTTCCAAATCTTTTTTTATTTGAAGCATAGTTTTCGAAAGCCAGTCTTTTGCCTTATTTTTTATTTCAGGAGCAAACATAAATCCCATTCCTCCACCAGACATTCCTCCCATCATCCAGAATCCCCAAAAATGTTTTCCAAATTCTTTTTTGGTTTTTTCTATAATTCTTTCAGTGTAGGCTGTTGTAGCCCAGGGGATTATATTCTGAATCGGGCCATCAAAGTTTTGTTGGGTTAATTCACCAAGTTTTTTAATGTTTCCCTTTTTCAATTGTTCAACTATTTTATCAAAAAAGCTTAATGCTTTTTGTCTAGCTTTCCACTCATTTTCGGAACGTAACAGATATTTTTCGGTAACCATTTCCAGTATTGGACCAACGTCCTGAGCCATTCCTCCATGAACCATTACCAGAGATTCCTGTAATTTTTGTTTGGTAATTGCAGAAACATCTTCTTCAGATAATATTTTGTGATTTGGCAATAGTCTTCCTTTGCTTACATTATACTCAGGATCATTGTTTTGAGCAATGCTTCCTTTTATGGTTTTAATACCGGGCCAAACACCTCCTGAGTCCTGCCAACCTCCACCGGAACCTCCCAGCCATTCTCCAAGAATTGCTTTAGCTGCTACCAATCTTCTTTCTTCTTCTTTCAATTCTCCTTCAATCCCGGAAGTTTGCCCGGTTGCTCGCAAACAAAGAGAAATAATAGAGGCCAATAAATTTGTAGATACAGCTAAACGTGATCCTTTAGGAATATTATTAACCTTGCTTATGATTTCAATACCTAAACCCGGGCCAATCATTTTTTCAAACAAAACGCTTACAGGCAGATCAACCCCTTCCATTGCAGGAGGAACTATGCCCGAAGCAATTAAAGCAGCTTTGAGAAGACCAAGATAATCTTTTGCAAAATCAAAAATTTCCGGAATTCTTTGAATGTCGGCTGATGCTTCTAAATCAGTACTAACCAGTCTTAATACAGGTTCGTCGATAATCCTGAAATAGGTTTCAATAGGTGGAACCGGTTTGTTTTTTGTATTTGAAATACAAAGGTCTACAGAAATATTTAAAACCTGCGCACCTTCAGGATAATCCATCCCCAGAAAGAAAATATCACTCCAGCAACTGTGTGTTAAGTCCATTCTAACCGGTGTCTCCTCTTTTAATAAAGGAAATAAACCGGACTTATCTTTTTGAATTAATTCTTTTCTGATTTTTAATGGATGATCTTCGGGGTGACTGATACGAAACATCCAATTATTTCCAGGTGTAGTACGAACACTTCTTTTTACCTGGTCAGCCAGTGTTTGAAATCCAAGTTTATAATAAGCATTTGACAAAGCACTGGATAATCCTTCATTAATGCCATTTTGGGATTGAATTTCAAGTAAAATTTTTATTGCTTCTTCAAATCTTCGATTAAGTATATGATCGTGAGCAGCAAAAGGTGTAATTGCAGTGCTGCTTATTTTTGCACTTTCCGGAATATAGAATCTGTGTATGGCATACAAAAAGAATAATGCACGTACTTTATGGTATAAGTTAGAACTTGAGTTTCTGAACTTTTCAAGATGGGCACACTCTTCTAATAATTCCTTTTCAGATTTTCCTTTCAATAGGGATTCCAAAGATTGATTCCGTTTTTCGGGAATGTCGGAAATAATTATATCAATAAGATTACTCATTAGCAACAACCTTTATTATTGATATCTTTTTCAACAAAAAATTGTAATAATTCAGTTAAAAGGTAATCCCGGTCTTTTCCTGAAAGAGATAATGCCAACTGAGCTTTTAAGAGACCGTAATCCTGTCCGATATCATAACGCAAATCTGTTTTTTCGAGAGCAAGATATTTACTGTTTTGCGAAAGTCTGTCCAACGACTCGCTTAATCCAAGTTTAATCTCAGGGAACTCATTATTTTCCGTTTTTAACAATTCCAGAAGAAGGGGTGTAAACACATGCATTCCATAGAAACACAGATAATAACCGGCGCGAAGACCAGGAACCATAAGGTTTTGTTCTGCATAGGTAGGTGTAGGTTTTTCATGAACTTTTTTTATTTGAAAAAGATTTGACTCCCCCTGAATTCTTTCCGCTTTAACAGTACCATAGTTTCCAATATTATTTTCCCTGGTTGATTGAACAGTTGAAACAGAACATTTCTGTTTTTCGGCTATTTCTACTAGTTGTTTGGCTATGTTTTGTCCTGTCCGGTTTACATACAAATGATCGCCAACAAGATGTAAAAAAGGTTCACTATTTAAAAAGGATTCTGCACTTAAAATTGCCTGACCGTAACCGGGCTTTTTATTTTGATGAATAAATTTTATTGACGAATAAAGTGAAGAATCCAATACTTGCTTAAAACTTTTTTCATCATCAGGTTGAATTACAATCCCAATGTCATTAATACCGGCAGTCACTATTTCGTTGATAAGAATTTCAAGAACTGTTTTTTGCTTCCGGTCCCTGTCAATTAAGGTTTGTAATGGAAGTTTTCGTTGGTCAGGACCCGCAGCAGTTATTAGGGCTTTGGTGATTTTCATATTATTGTAGGTTGAAATTTATGTATGTTAATTGAAATATTCCTTAAGTCCCCGAGATAATCGTTTTTGCCACCACTCTTTATCAATTATCCGTACATAAATATTCTTCAAAGTGGATTTGTCAACAAAGGCTTTCAGAAACCTGTCGTTTATCAAATAAATTAATTTGTAAGCATTTATAAGCATAAAATGAATTCGGGGATGGTTTAAATACCAATTTTGTTTTATTAAAAAGTTTTTACCTTTTTTTGAGTAACCAAGGGTGCTAATTTTAAGATTTATTAATTCAGAAATAAAATCAAAATATATTGTTGCTTTTTTTTGTTCTTTAATTTCACTTAAAACATCATTAATATTTACTCTTTTTAAAAGTAAATAAGAATCGTACAGATCTCTCAGGGGAACTAATTTTATCGCGTGACCTTTATTTGTGAGTTGGCCGTGAATAAAGTTGTGAATTATTTTGTGCTTATCTGAGGGTACAAAACAATTTGTTTTTGAAGAAATTTGTTTTTTTTTTCTAAAAATACTTTTTGACGAAAATTCTTTAGCATATTTCGGTATAACAGGCAATCGGTGAAGCTCAATATCAGCAGGTACATCGTCACGATACATACGCGGATAATCCTTTAGAGTATCTATACCATCATAAATTTTTAATTCGTTTTTATAACCCAATTTGAACAGCAACTCTGCAGAAACCAAAAAATCTTCATCTTTCACTAAAATATCAATATCACCCATCATCCGGTCTGCAATATTACAATAAAGGTTATCCATTAAATTAGCAGCTCCTTTCAGGTAAACTGGCTTAATTTTAGCTTTATGAAACATCTGATTTATTTCTTCGATTTGCTGTAGAATTTTTTTATTGCGTTTGATGTTTAATGTATAAATTTTATTTAAATGGTCATTTAAATCTTTTGCTAATTGATCTGTTAATCCGATTTCTTTCAACCGTCGGTAAATTGCCGGTAAAACCAAATGGTTACTATTTAAATGAATAAACCGGAGTAAATTTTTCTCATTCCGGATTATTATGGTTCTGACCTCTTCTTCTATTTCTGAAAGGTCATCACTAATTAAGGTTTTAAATGAAATAAAATAAAGTTCAGAATTTTTCAATGTTAAATGAATTATGATGATAATAAGATTATCCTTTAAATTTTCTTAAAGTGATTTAATGATGGAGAAATAAAATTTGCTGAATGATTAAATAAAATATTGAAAAACCGGGATGCTTAATAATCAGATCTATTATACAACTGAGGTAATTTACGCAGATTTTTAGCTACCAGTACCGCTTGTGGGAAATGAAATCCATTTTTTCTGAGCGCCCTTATGTCTTCCTTTGATTTTGTAATTAACTGTTTGAAATTTCCTGTACTAGCTCCGCCAATCCTCATTTTTGTAATAACCTTAGGCAAATATGTGAGTTTGATTTCTTTATCCAACATTACACGTAACATAAAATCGTAATCTCCAGCTATTTTAAATGAAGTATCAAATAATCCATGTTTTTGATATACTTCTTTTTTTAGAAATAGTGTTGGGTGAGGTGGCGCCCATCCATACTTTATATTTTTATAATAAAAAGGAGAACTATGCCAGGCTCTTGTGATTTTATCTTCCCGATTTACAAAAACCAGATTTCCGTATACTCCATCAGCATTAGAAGTTTGAAACAATTTAACAATATCATTTATGATATTTGTTGAATAAAATTGGTCATCGGAATGAAGAAATCCGATAATGTCACCATTGGCAATATTAATGCCTTTATTTAAGGCATCATAAATGCCGTTGTCGGGTTCTGAAATGTAATTTGTTACAGTTGGATAAGTTTTAATGATATCTAATGTTTTATCAGTAGAAGCTCCGTCAATAAATATGTGCTCAATGAATTTGTAAGTTTGATTGGCCGCCGACTGAAGGCATGAACTAATGTTAATTTTGCTATTATAGGTAGCAGTTATAATGGAGATTTTCATTATTTTGTTTTAAAAAATCACTAAATGGAGAGTTTTTTTTGTAATTCCTCAGTATTGAGGTTTTCATTATTAAACAATTCAAGATTCTCTCTGAGTAATTGCTCCGGTAGATTCCACCATTGAATAGATAGCAGGTTATTTATTAACGATTTTTTGAAACGATATTTAACAATTCTAGCCGGAACACCTGCAACTACGGCATATGGTGGAACGTCTTTAGTTACAATTGAGCCAGCTGCAATAACAGCACCATTACTAATTTTTATTCCTCCTATCAATAATGCACGACTTCCTATCCAGACGTCATTTTCTATTATCACTTTTTTATATGGATAATGAGTTGTGTGATTATTCCATGTACTACCTGTTGCATTAATCTTTTCCAAAAAAATTGGAGATGTTGATAGTTTTTTTAAATCATGGTGTGCAAGCCCGATCTTGGAGTAATGTCCGATTGAACAGAAATTTCCAATTTCAGCAAAAACAGACTCACTACCTTTGGTTAAATAAGTATACCTTCCAATTTTTGAATTAAATACTTTTGCTCCCCTGTGTATTTTTGCCTTGTTTGAAACATACGAAACATTATCGATTAGTGAAAAGATTGAAACCGCCGGATTTATAATGTTTTTTAACCAACCCAGAATATATTTGTACATTTTAAAATAATATTAGTATGTTAAAAATTAATCTTTTACAAACTCTATAGCATCCAGTAATCCCTTTGCCATATCAACTGGTTTTGTTCTGTTGTTATAATAATTTTTTGCATTTTCTCCCATTTTTATGTACTTATCTCTATCATTTGAGATGTCTATAATCACTTTTTTAATTTCCGATAATTTATTCAGTAAAATCCCATTAAACCCATCCAGAATATTTAATCTTTCTCCTCCTGTAATTGAATCATTCATTGTTATAAAAGGAACACCATACCCAAAGCTTTCCAATACTGATAATCCTGCTTGAGTCGGAGAAATACAGGCAACAGCTTTTTTAAAATACAAAGATTTTTCTTCTATATCGTAAATTGGACCTACCAAGAATATTTTTTTACTGAAATCATTTTCTATAATCCATGTTTTAACCTTTTCTAGTTCTGTACCTCCACCAACTATATTTAATGGTAAAATATCATGATTAATTTCAAACGCTGATTTATAGTTTTCCAAAAGTGTTAATATTCCTTTTTGTGAATATAACGACCCTATAAATAACAAACTGTCTTTTTTAATCTTATTATTTAATTTATTATTATATACTTCTACCGTATTAATAGCCACAAATAGTTTTTCTGAATCAAAACCCCTGTTTTTATATTTGTTTATAGGATAATCTGTATAAAATATCAAAGCATCTGCCCGTTTGTAAAAGAAGTCCCTTACAGTATCCCATTTTGTAACAGTATCAAATTTTTTATTATAAGAAGCTGAAACTCCCGGAGACCATAATATAACTTTATATCTTCTTTTTTTTCTGAAAGCTAATGTGCTCAGACTGAGCCAACCTATATCACCGTAAGCTATAACAATATTAAAATTATTGCATAATTTATGAATATTATTCTTGTGAATAACAAAGCGGCCAAATTTGTAAATTGGTAAGAAATGTGTATTAAAATTCAAATCGTTTTTTGATTCTACTCCAATAGAATATGCAACTGTTAATTCAACCTTTTCCGCAATTATTTTAAATATTGGTATTCTGTAATGAAATAATTGATTATAGAGAATAAGAACTTTCATTTATTATTAGTTGTAGTTAGATTGTGGCAAGAGACTTTTTCAACACCTAAAATATTCTATAAAGAGTAAAATTTTTTCAAAATAAAAGCATCAGTTTGATCACTTGAACGTTTTTAACATTCTTCTTAAAAGAAGGAATTAAATTAATAATTTAAAATTTTATGGTTTGACCAAATAAAAACCAAAACATATCTTTAGATAACATATCGAATTTTAATATATCCATATTAAATAAAGCATTTATACCTTTCAATTAATATTTCATTTTTAATAATAGTTATTCAGAAAACCGACCCTAAATTACATCGTCGGAATTTGTTGGTTCTGTTTCTTGTAGTGTTAGACGTAATTTTGGAACAGTACTAACTAGTGCTATTGATATCCAAAAACCAGTATTAAAATATAAACTACCGGATGTAATTCCTGCTATTATGTTAGGAATAAGAATATAAGGAATGGCCTCCTTTTGCTGTTTTAGCATATTTCTCAAAGCTAACAATAGGCCAGTAAAAAATGGGATTGCCCCCACTAATCCTACTGATTGTAGTACTTCAAGGTATATGTTGTGAGGGTAAAAACCATCATAGTCGTTGATTATTTTATCTCCTAATATTGGGTGATTTAAAAATTGATTCCAGGCTGCAGCCCACTCAAAATCACGTGCTTCTTTTACTTCGAATGTTGAGTTGCGGTTAGCAAGAAAATCAGTAATCCGTCGAAAAGCTTCAAAATTTTCATTCCAGTCTATTTTCCCTACAATTAAGATAGCTACGATAATACCTATTATATAATAATATACAGACTTTCGTTTTATTCTTAATGAATTAGGGCGAAATGCATAAAGTAAAAATAGTAAACCCAAGATAGTGCCAATCATCGGGCCGCGTGAAGCGCCCATTACCAAGTTCAAAATACCTAAAAGCAAAGCTGCATATTTTATAAATTCAGGTACATTAAGGCTATTCCTTTTTATCAAAAATGCTGAAATCAATATTAAAATTTCACCAAATAAAGAAATTGTAATTGTATTAATTACTAGCGCTGTATCATCGCTACCGACTATTGATGCCCTTAAAAGGAAAATTGCCAGATTAAATCCGTTATTCTGAATAATTGTTATAGCTGTTATCAAGATATTGGATAGTAAAGCTGTATAGAAAAAATTTCGAATCAAAAAATTAGTACATATATGTTTTGAACCTAATGTAATTGCAATGAATGGTAGAAAACAATTCCCGATTGCAAATGACAAAATAGCAATTGAACCATAATCGCCAACAGTTACATTATCAATTATTACGTCATTTACCAGTCGAATTATGTAAATAATCCAGAATATCAAAAAAAAATGATTGGCCAGACTAATGCGCTGGACAAATAAAAACTTGTTTTTGAAGAAAAAAAGTAGTACAATTAAAACAATTAAAATCCGATAAACTATATTTATTGGTGTTGAGGATGAATTCACAACAATTGAAAATGATGCAAAAACAGGATATGCAACAAGCACTAAAACTGCCATCCAGCTTAATAGTTGATTATTTGTAATTTTAATAGTGGTCGGGAAATAGGCCATTTTAATTTACATTTATTTTTCTACATGCGATTTGTTTATAATCATACAAAGAGCTTTATAATAAAACAGTTTAAATATTTTCAAGAATAACTTTTGCAAAATTGTTAACCGAATGTTCCTCAATATATTTGTTATTAACTTTATAAGTTTGTCGCTCTTTTATGCAACTTGATATAGCATTTGCAATTTCTCTTGCACTACCGTCTTTAATAAGGTATCCACCCTTATATTTTGAAACCAGATTTCCTAATAATCCTTTGTTAACAGCAATAACGGGTTTTCCTGATGCTAAGGCATGTCCTAAAACTCCACTGGAAGCTTCAACGAATTTATTGGGTAATAAAACAAAATCAACTTGTTCGAAATAACTTTTCATTTGATTGTCCGGAATAAATTCATTCCTGTAAACAATTTTTGTTAATGGCTTTTGGGAATGAATTAAATTCATTTTTAGGTTTATCAAATCATTTATTGCAGCATCTGCTTTTCCTATAAAAAGTATTGCAATCTTTGACATAGTTTTATTATCCAATTTTTCCAATGCATAAAGAATTTCATTTGTACCTTTTCTAATGGAAAGTGAACCAAAATGTAAAAAAACTTTACGTTTTGGTTCAATATTATGTACTTTGAATATTGAAAATTTTGGGTCTGCAACTATATCTGGAACTGGGTCAGGTAACATTTTAAAATTATCAACCTTAAATCTTTTGTTTAAAAAGTTAGCTGTGTAGATATCATTTAATATATAAATTATGGAAATGCTTTTATTCAAAAGAAATAATCTGGTTTGTAAGATTTTTCTGGTATGTTTTAATTGACTTATGGTTGAATTGTTGTCCATCTTTAAAAATGGACGAAATAAGATACCTCGAATAAGTAATTTTGGTCTTTTAAAAATAAGGGCAAATTGAAAAATATTAAAGGACAATAAAATTACCTGTTTAACACTATGCCTGACTGCGTAATGCTTCATTAAATTGTAAAAGCCAAAAGAACGTTGGAATAGTTTCCCGCTCATTACTTTAATAAATTCATTTTGTGAAACATGAACAAAATTAATATTGTCAGAGGTCTTGGCCATTGCGATTATTCCCGGAAAATTTTTGTGGAAGTTATAATGAACAATAAAAATGTATTTATTTGATAATCTGTTCTTGGCAATATATTTTACCAAGTGGCCAATATACTCAGAATGATGTCCTGTTATTTCGATATCAAAAATTAAAATATTTTTCAATTAATTAGCTTTTATATTTCGAATGAAAACTGCTGGATTTCCTCCCCATATTTCATCATCCGGAACTGATTTTGTAACTACTGAACCTGCTGCAATAACACTTCTTTTCCCGATAACTACCCCTTTTAGTATAATTACTGAAGCGCCTATGAAAGCCCCTTCTCGGATAATAACTGGTGCAATTTTTACTGCATTGTCTCCCTTAAAAATCCTTTCGTTATATTCAATTGAATGAAAATCTGAATCGTAAATTTGGCACCCACCTCCAATCAATACATTTTTTTCAACAATGATTTTGATTTTTGAATAGAATAAAGTATTAGATATACCAACGTTTTCACCAATAATAATTTCGGAATCAGGTGATAAGTAAAATGCGGTTTTAATTGCTAATCCAACAGGATTTGAACTGTAACATGAATTTATTATGATGTTTTTCCCAAATTCTAATCTGCCTGAGCCTCTTATTGAAAGGATGCCATAAATTTTTGGAAATTCCTCATAATTAACATTCCTATAATATATTGTTATATGGTTAATCAAAATTTGAGGAATGGAAATAATAAATTTTAATATTCCAGTCATTTTAACTAAAAATTATATCGTAGCTTAAGTATTTTGGAGAATTTAAAACAATAACTATGGATTATTGATTAGAAATCATTTTCGAAATATTTATAAAAATCAAAGGTTTTTTTGGTATTTGTTTCAAAGTTAAAGTTCATTTTTGCAAATTTAATACCATTGTTTCCCAATTCTTTTCGTAATTTAGGATTATCTCCTAGTTTAATAGCATAATTTTTAAAGGAGATTTGATTGTCGTATAGATAGCCGGTTTTCTTTTGTTTAACAAGTTCATTTACTCCTTCAATATTAGATGCTAAAATAGGTAACCCAAAAGCTGATGCTTCAATAATTCCTCTTGCAAAATGAGGTTGAGTAAAAGGACAAACAAAGATATCCGCAGTTTGCAATAATTGTCCTACTTTATTTTGAAACGGTAAAATATGAATATTTGTCGATTTATTTATTTTCAGATTATTAATATTTTCTGCTCCTGCAAGTATAAAATGATAATTTTGCTTTTCTTTTATAATTACCTCAGCCATGTCATACAATTCCCTCCATCCATTGGCAGCCGAAAATCGGGCTAAATATAGAAATACAATATCTTCTTTTTTTATCATTAGTTTATCTCTATATAAATTCTTTTGTTCACTTATTTTCATAGGATCTACATCTACGAAATTATATATTACTTCTTGTCTAATTTTGATATTTTCTCTAGGTATTTTAAGGGAATCCAACCCATATTTATAAATTCCAATAAAACCATCCACATTTCTTTTTAAAAAAAAACGGAGAGGCCATCCTAAAAAACCTTTTTTTATGACTTCTCTCACATGACAGATTACCGGTAGTTTTTTATTCACCAGTTTAGCAGCTATTGCGAAAGATATTAAAGAGGTTGAATTTAAATGAATTAAATCCGGTTGTAATTTCCTGATATGTTTTCTTGCATTTATAATACTTGGAATAAAATATACCCAATTACGTATAATTAATTTTAAAGTTAAATTTACACCTTCTGTTCCATGAAATGGTCTGCAATGTTTAACTAGTACAGGATTAATTCTAGATTTAGAGAAAAGGATATTTGCCGGACCATCCTCAATGTTAATTAGTAAAGGTACGTACTTGTTTCTTTCTATACTTCGTAATAAATAATTGAGACTGCGTGGGGCTCCCCCAAGTCCTCCAGAGTGATGAATAAAGAGGATGCGCTTTTTCATTTTAAGATAAAAGAAATTCTAATTTATTTAACAGTAGTTACAGAGCTAATTTTAACAATTCAGGCATCTCATCACTTCTAACAAATAATTTTTAATTCGTAAAGTGAAGCTTTAACTGTTACACAAAATTGTAGCCTTCTCCTTGTATAGAATAAGAAAAATAGCTACTAATTTTTTTGAATTTTGTGTTAAATTTTTTATTCCAAAGTTTAACAATATATTGCTCTCCTTTTCTATGTGTGTCATCTAAAAATATGTTATATTTTTCATTTAAATTATTTTGTAGAAATGGAACAGCGGGATACCGTGAGAATTGATTTTCTTTTTTGTATGCCAAAGGTCCATCAATTAAAATAATATCAAAAAATCTGTTCTTTATTACGTTCTTGATTATTTCGGAATCATACCACATTGTGTTACTTAAACTCAATTTGCATTTTTTTAACGGTGCATGAATGAATTCCACTTCATTAATATTTTCATTAATTAAATAGTTCTTTACTATTTTTATCCATTTTTTGTCATGATCAATTGATGTAATTTTGATGTCCAACTTGTTTAACTTTATAAATTTAGCTATTAAAATAGTAGAGATACCACTACCAAACTCTAAATAATTTTTTCTTTTATTAACTATTAAATCATTCACAATTGCCCACAATGAATTAAATTGCAAGCTTGATTTTGTGTAAGGGAAATATTTTTCTGGCAGATAAGGTCTTAAGAGCTCTAAAGCAAGATTCTCCCGTATAGATTCTTCAATATAGTCCGGGTGTAAAATTTTCCTTTTATTACGATTTACAATTCCTCTAAAATTTATATGCATTATATACTATTTATTAAAATATTGTTATTTGATTATGTCTTCTATCATATAGAACGAAATAACATTCTATGTGAGGTCATTTTCGAATAAAGTTCAAAGTATTTTTAAAATTTGGAATACATGCAATTAAATAGTCAATAAATTTCACATGTATCATTTTTTGTATTAAAAAGAACCAGTGAGGGTAAAATAGTATTGCCATGTTTAAACTTAAAGCTATTGCAACAAATGCGATAGAAAACTGACAACTTAAAAGAATTATTAAAAATGTAATTGGAGACGTTATAAGAAACCAAAAGAATTCTTTATCTGTTCTACCTGTGGCAACAATTAGGCTGCCAATAGGATTTCTTAGTGCAATAAAAATCATATAAACGGATAAAATTCTAACAAGAATTACAATATTATCAAATCCTGGACCATAAACAATCCGAACAATTGGTGATGCAAATAAAATAATAAACATGTATATAGGGATATTTATAGTTGCAACAATATTTACTAGTTTTAAATAGTTATCTTTTAACTGCTGTAAATTTTTTTGATATTTCGCTAAAGTGGGAATGGATACTTTTGTTAAAATAGGATTTATGAGTTGCGTTGGTCTGAATACTAATTGTTTTGCGAGACTATAACCACCAAGAATTTCAGTTCCAAAAAATTTGCCTATGATTAATATATCTAAATCTCGATTTAAATAGTTAATTATTTGCCCTCCAAAGTTAAAAAGGCCTATTCGGAAAAAGGGTTTTGTCTCCCTAAATGAAAAATGCAATTTCAATCCATTTGTTATTACTCCATTTATTAAAAAAAACAAATTTGAAACTGCAATTAAAGCAAGTGCCGAATAAACCAACGAATAAACTCCATATCCTTTCATTGCAAGTAAAATAGAGATTAACAGGGAAAAAAGGGAGGATATAATTTCTGTAATTGAAATAAATTTAAAATTCAATTTTTTTTGTTCTATAATTCTAAATTGTTTTCCAAATGCTGAAATAATAAAGCTAAGTCCCATTAGGGGAAGGATAGTTAATAATTCTTTCTCCTTGTAAAATATAGAAATAGATGGGGTTATTGCGATTGCTAAAAAATATAATGCAATACTGATAAGAAAATTTAGCCAATACAGACTTGCATATTCATCATTTGAAATTTTTTGTTTGTGTAAAATCGCTGAAGGTAAACCCATGTCTAAGGTAAGTGTAAAGAAAGTTAGAATAAATGTTACAATTGCCATTAAACCAAAATCAGATTTTTCCAGATATCTGGTAAGTACGGATAATTTAAACAATGAGCTAGATGCCAATACTGCAGAAGAAATGGCAGTCCATTTCACTCCATGGATCGCTTTATGTTTAATGTCCATTAATCTTATTTGTATGTTTTAGAAACATAGGAACAATTTAGCTAGTCAATATGATAGTTAGAACATTCTTTTTCAGGATGTAATAATAATGTCATGTTGGTTTTTTATTAGTTTCATAATTTTTTTTCATCATAATTCCATCTGTTTTTTACTGATGCAATAAATTGTTTCACTAAAATCCACATGATGCTAAATATACCACCTAAAAAGGTCCAGATCATTATTATTAAAGGTCGGTTAGGCTTTGATTTTTCGATAGGTACAATTACTGGTTTAATTATTGAAAAAACAGGAGTGTCTTCCTTTACTTGAATCTGGGCTTGCTCAAGTTGTTGCGCTAATTGAGAATAGACTTCAAAAGCTAGTTTGTATTCATTTTGTAATCGTTCCTGTTCTGTGCGAGCCACAGCAGATGTAACACTTTTGTTTCGGTCCACAAAAACAGCCAGATTGGTTTGTGTTTTTTCAAATTCTTTCTTCTTTTCTTCATATCGTTCTTCGATAAACCTTAATTGTGCAGTTGCTTTTTTTATCTTAAACTCAGTTATGTATTCCTGCATTAGTGATTGAGCCTTGTGTGCAACTTGTGCAGCAACATATGGGTCATCTGAAGTAGTATTCAATACAACATATCCTTCCTTGTCATTTGTTTCCAGCGTAACACGTTCTGAAAGTATTTTTCTAATTTTTTCTTGAGCTTCCGTTAACACAATAGGTGAAAAATATAAGGAGTCGCTTGATAGTGCAGGCTGTTTTTGTGGTTCGTCAGCTTTAATTGCTTTAATTATTACAAATGGCAATCCAACGGTGTATTTCTTTATTAGAGTTATAATATCCGGTTTGGCATATTCCATATAATATTCATAAATAGATATGCGTTTATCAATTCCTTCAAATTTGAATGGTTCTTCCATAAGTTCCAGTTGAAACGGAACACTTTGCACAATCTGAGGATAAACATAAGGTGACAACTCCCTTGATTCTATATTCATATCTAAGTTAAAACCCGCCATTGCAGCAAGAGATGATAATCCTCCCATTTTTGATTGTCCTTTTGATAGTTGAGGAACCATTGTGGATGAAGCTGTATATTCCTTTTGAGAAAAAATTGCAATAATCAATCCAACAACAAAAAATGTCAAAACTATTCTTATTATTACTTTTCTCCCACTCCACAAAGTTTTTGCTAAATCTAATAGATCGATTTCATCCTCATTAATATTTCTTTTTATAGCATTATTTTCACTCATAATATGTTTAGATTATTCTAACAAGACTTGTTATTCATTAAAAAAAATGAAAATAACAGAAGATTTATATTGCTTTAATACTTAATTTACTTGGTCAAATTAATTATTGTAGCTGCTGATAGTGCCAATGATGAAAGCACACTTGCCCAGGCAATCCACCTTCCTGTATCAGCAGGATTTTTATCAGGCTTTTGAGGTACCACTACCTGACTTCCCGGGAGTACTTTGGGATAATGTTTAAAGATAACACCTTTTGTTATGGCTGTACTTCCATTGGCATATCTTACAAAAGTTTTCCTTTTGTGTGCCTCACTGTTAAAACCACCGGAACGTTGTATATAATATTTGGCACTTTTGCCAGTTTCAAAAGTAATGGAAAAAGGATTTTGAACACTACCGGTAATTTTTACTGTTTGCATAAACTCAGGAATATAGATCCGATCCCCGTTGTTTAAAAAAAGATCGGCTTCACTCCTTGGATTTTCTAAAATATGCTTTAAGTCAATGGCCACTCTTTCATCACCTAATTCATCACTGTGTCTCTGAAGTGTAGCACCATTAATAAAAGCCTGAGGGGTAATCCCTCCGGCCATTTTTACCAAATCAGAAATACGTTGTTGTTTATTGTTAATGGAATAAGCACCGGCATATGCAATCTCTCCTGTAATATAAGCTGTTTTTCCTTTGCGGAAATTGGGAGCCTGACGAACTGATATCTGATCAAAAGGCTTTAACTTAATAGATTCATCATTTTCCCCTAATGAAAGATTTCTCGATAAATCCACAATAATTATTTGACCCAGTGTGTCTGATAATCTGGCAGCATCTTCGTGTGATAATCTTCTTGCAATTTCTATAAACGTGGTATCAGCACCCTCTGTAAAACCTTCTGCCAGAAAAATTGCATCTCCCAAAGTCATATTTTCTGACCAGCTAAATCGTCCGGGAGAAAGAACTTCCCCGTTAACTGTTACGTAAGGTTGTTCTTTTAAATCGAAATGAGACCTAATTAGAATCACATCCTCCGGTTGAAGTACTATGTTTGATTCTCTGTTAATTATTTCTTCCAAAGTAAAAGCAATTGCATAAGTAGTTAAATCCGGGTTAAACCTTGTAATGATTCCCCGATTTAAAAATGCATCCGGTAAAATACTGTCAGCCTTAAAAATTAAATCGTATAAGGTTAAGCCTGGAAGCCACTCATATTCACCGGGATGAGTAACTGCTCCATTAATTGTTACACGATTTTCAAAAGTTGTAATGATTTGTTTGTTTTTGATTTGATCTCCATTTACAAGTCCTGTCAAAGGTAATTTTTCAAAATCCACATCTAAAATCTGAAATCCTTGCTGAGTTTTTCTGTAGATTTGAGTATTGGATAATAATGCATTTTCTGTAAATCCACCAGCAAATTTGATTACATCGCTCAACATTTCATTATCTTTCAATTCAAATATCCCATTTCTTTTAAATTCTCCATCAATTTCTACTCTTTTTTCAGCTGCCGGGATGAAAATAATATCTTCGTCTTTTAATAAAAAATTGTCTGAAGGATCGGCATTAATGAGAAATTTGTATATATCGACAGTTCTGTAAATATTGTTTTCCCTAATAATTTTAATATTTCTAAAAGAGCCAATCGAATTAGGTCCTCCTGAAAGATAAAGTGCATTAAAAACGGTTGCTGTAACTGGTAATGTATAGGTGCCGGGAGATACAACTTCACCAACTAAATTTACTTGTATTGAACGAAGTTGGCCAACATTTATTTGAGCAAATGTTTGTGGGTTTCTTCCTCCCATATCAGAATAAATGGAAGTAAGGCGTTGAACTATTTTCTTTTCCGCATCCTGGAGAGTGGAGCCCGCAATATAAATAGGGCCAACATCGGGAATGAGTATTTGGCCATTTCTGTTCACATTTATTTGGTAGTTATTTTGCGAATTTCCCCATATGTTAATTATGATTTGATCTCCAATTCCAATAACATAATCTTTTGGAGTTTGAATAGCAACACTTGGATTGAACGTTAAGTTTTTATTGTTGAATAGATAAGAACCAAATATTCGTTCATCAATATTTAATCCCGATTGTCTTTTTGTAATTTCCGATTCAGAAAGTTCTTCTTCCCGTTCCTCAATTTCAGTGGGATCAATAATTTCATCATCATTTAAAATTGCACTTGGATCTTCCTGTAGTCGATTCTCGAAATCTCTTATTTGCTCTTCTGTGGCTCCTTTTTGCCTTGCAATATCAATAGCCTCCTGTTTTGAAAGACCCGCATCCTGAATTGCTTTTTCAGCCTTTTTTATTTCGGATTGATTTAATGTCTTTACATCTACCGATTTTATGTCTTGTGAGTACAGGGTTAGACTTAAAATAGTAAAAATGATAATATTAAGAAAGATTTTTATTTGCATTATGGCGTTGTTTAGTTTTTTTGATAATATGCATTAAGTACTTATTTTTTTCGGAAATATTTATTAAAACTATAAATTATAATTTTAAAATTTTATTTAATCGAAGGAATAATAATTCAGTCATCCAGATAATTTATTAATCTCTTTGCCAAATTAATAAAACAGGTTTATTTTTAAAATAATCGGAAATCTGATTTTCGGTAAGAATAAGATTTCTGATTCTTCTGTTTATAACCTTTTCCGTTTTTGATTTCAAGTCTTCAATATAAGTGGTGTCTAAATTTTGACCTATTAATACAAGATCAATAATTTGAGAATCTGTACCCCCGGCCAAATCTCCGGTGATATATGCCTTTTCAAGATTTCCTACTTTTTTGATGATACTTTCTATAACTTTGTCCAAACCTACAGAGTTTTTTACAATACTATTGATGTCATTAAATAAGGGATGATCGATATTGGCACTAAAATACTTCCTGTTTCCTTTAAATTCTGATATTAATAAATTAGCATTTTCCAACCTGTTTAATTCTACCCTTATTGCATTGGTAGATTCTCCAAATTCCTGTTCTAAATTTCGCAAATAGCTTTTCGTATTACTGTTGAGGAAAAACTTCAACAGTAGTTTAATTCTTGTTTGGGATGTAATTAAAGAATTTAACATAGTTGGAAAGTAAAATATCTGAAAATTGAGATTATACTTTTGACGAAGAATTGTTATACAGCTCCGCCATCTCAGTTACAGTTCCTGTAACTTGAAGATAAATGCAATATTGAGTAACAAATGTACTCAATATATGTATTCGAGTCCACTAATTTTTAAACTTTTGATAACATTATTGTTAAAAAAGCCTCATAAAAAGAGGGATTGGAATTTTTAGTCAAAGAAATATTCCAAGGATTTTGTAAAATATTATTTGGAACTAATTATTTAAGATTGAACAATTCTTTATCTTGAAAATGGCAGGAAACTTGTTCCCATAGATTTACCTGATTTGCTTCTTGAAGAGTTTCTTTTTCCATTGCCTCCCAAATTAAAGAATATACCAACTTTAATTTCAGTAAATAATCCCAGAACTTCTTGTTTTGTTCCGTCATCGCTGAAGTTATGGACTACATCCAGAAATCCGTAGTTGACAAATTTTAAATCGAATGATGTTTTTAAATAAAACTTAGGAGACAAGTAGGAGTTAAATCCTGTTCCGATATAAAAACCCGGTGTAGATAATGTCCATGAATCTTTTCCTTTTTTAAAAATCACTTCATCATCTGGTGCATCTTTATATTTGAATACTGAATTATATTTAATATAACCGGCTCCCAATAATATGTAAGGAATAAATGCAGATTCAGAATCGACAGGTTTAAAATAATACCTGGAAAGAAAATTGAAACCTGAAAGTTTATTTTCATATTCTACAGGTTCTTCCAGATTCTCAGGAACAACCGGATGTTTTCCTTCAGCAGATAATTGTGGGGAATCCGTGTCTCCCCGTAAGGTGCTGTAGCTAAATTCTCCTGCGATTTCCCATCTTGAGGACAAATATTTAGATATTTCAAAGCCTCCGGCAAAACCAAAATTGTTGTCGAATTCGTTGATAAAACCAGCCGTACCTTTAGGACTTTCACCTAAAAGTTTTGCTCCCCCAAATTTGAGTCCAATATTAATACCACCTATTTTTGATTTCTGGGCATGTAAAATGCCAGAATTAAAAATTATGGTTAGGGCCACAATAGTGCAACCTAACAATTTTTTGTACATGATTAAGCGTCCATTTTTAAAAGCGTATTACAAAGGAAATTAGAAATTATTAGAAAAACAAGGCCTTTCTAATCTTATTCAATAACTTTTATCAACGTCAATGACTTTGTACATTGAAAAATAAATATATGCTGTTGATAACGTTGTTAGGTTCAGTTAATCAGACAATTTCGGTCTGTTTTGCTTATGATTTAATGAAGGTAAAACAGCTTAGTATTTGCTAAAGGTCGTACCTTTAAGAAGAGACGACAAATATTCGTAATACGGATTTTTTTAAATAGTAAAGTGACTTTTGCCTTAACACCAATGCAAGTAAAATATCAATTGTTTTCGGGAGCGTTAATATAATTAATCTGCTTAATTTTATGTAAGTTTGATAAAGAATCAATTAGCGAATCAAATGAAAACTTTAATCGAACTTTTTGAAACTGCCGTATTAAATTATCCGGATAATATTTACTTATGGGAAAAAAGTAAAGGGAAATACAAAGGAACTACTTATAAAGATACCCGGAAGCAGGTTTTAAATCTTGCTGCAGGATTGGTTGATACTGGATTTAAAAAAGGAGAACGAGCAGCATTGGTTGCAGATGGGAGAAACGACTGGATAATTAGTGAATTAGGAATTTTATATGCAGGTGGAATTAACGTTCCTCTTTCAATCAGGTTGGAAACGAACGAATTAATGTTCCGTCTGAAACATAGCGGTACAAAAATAATTTTTGTCTCAAAACTTCACGCTTCTAAAATTGAGGAGATTAGGGGACAATTACCAGAAGTTGAGAAAGTTGTTTTTATTGATGGAAAAGAAAAGCCGGGCGAAAAAGACATTATTTACAAAGATCTATTGATAAAAGGTGAAAAGTTAAGAAAGACGGATAAAGAAAAATATGATAAAATATGGAAGGAAATTCAACCCAATGATATTGCAAATATTTCTTATACATCGGGAACAACAGCAGATCCTAAAGGAATAATGCTTTCACAACTAAATTATGCAACCAATGTTGTCCAGTCCAATGGCTTACTGGAGTTGCAATCTCATTGGAAAACCCTTGCCATACTTCCATGGGATCATGCTTTTGCTCACACCACATGTTTGTATGTATTTATGTATAAAGGAGCAAGTATTGCTTCTGTTGAAATTGGTAAAACTCCACTGGAAACTCTTAAAAATATTCCAAAGAATATTAAGGAAATTCAACCTCATGTGATGATGAGTGTACCTGCGTATTCAAAAGCTTTTAGAAAAAATATCGAAAATGGAATCCGTGAAAAAGGGGAAATCCTTTACAAGGTTTTTTTGTTCGCTTTAAAAGTTGCGTATAAATATAATGGTATTGGCAGTGACAGGGGAAAAGGATTTCGATTTCTCTTAAAACCATTACTAGCTTTATTTGATGCCATTTTATTTAAGAAAATTCAGGCAGGTTTTGGAGGAAATTTGTTGTTCTTTATTGGGGGGGGCGCGATACTTGATATCGAAATGCAAAAATTCTTTTATGCAATAGGATTACCCATTTGTCAGGGATACGGACTTACGGAAGCTTCACCGGTAATTTCTTCAAATGTTCCTCATTGTGTAAAATTCGGTTCTTCAGGGAAACCGGTAAAAAATATGGAAATTAAAATTGTTGATGGAGATAACAATATTTTACCTCAGGATGAAAAGGGTGAAATCTGTATAAAAGGAGATAATGCAATGCTTGGTTACTGGAAAAATCCTACTGCCACTGAAGAAACATTAAAAGATGGCTGGCTGCATACCGGTGATATGGGTTACATAGATGAGGAAGGATTCCTGTATGTTCTGGGCAGATTTAAAAGTTTGTTGATAGGAAATGATGGAGAAAAGTACAGTCCGGAAGGAATTGAAGATGCAATATTGATCCATTCTCCATATATTCAGCAGGTTATGCTGCACAATAATCAGAATCCTTATACAGTGGGATTGGTAGTTCCGGATATGGAGGCAATTAATCGTGAACTTAAAAACCAAGGAATAGAAAAGGGGAGTGAAAAAGGAATCAGCGAAGCCCTGAAATTAATTCAGGAAAGTATCAATCAGTTTAAAAAAGGTGGAAAACATGAAGGAATGTTTCCTGAAAGATGGTTGCCGGCTGCAGTAGCGGTTTTGCCTGAACCTTTTTCTTCAGACAACAAGATGTTAAATGCTTTGATGAAGCTTGTAAGAGGAAAGGTGAATGAACACTATGAAAAAGAAATGGAGTTTTTATATACACCAAAAGCAAAAAATATAGAAAATGAGATGAATTTAAATTCCATAAAAAAATGGAATTTTTAACTTTGAACCCCTAAATCTCGATTTATGATAATTGAAACTTATTCTTATCCCCGCGCTGCGGTTATTGGAAATCCGTCGGATGGTTACTTTGGAAAAACCATAGCCTTTGTCTTTTCAAATTTTCAGGCAAAAGTACAATTGTATCAAACTCCTCAGTTAGAGATTAAACCTCAACGGCTAGATATTACTACCTATGACAACATGCAAAGTTTGGTAGAGGACATCAATTTTGCAGGTTACTATGGGGGAATGCGTTTGATAAAAGGGATAATAAAAGTGTTTTATGAATACTGTAAAGAAAACAACATTCAACTCGCAAGTAAAAATTTCACAATTCAGTATCAATCCAATATCCCATTACGTCTGGGTTTAGCAGGTTCAAGTGCTATTTTATCAGCATGTCTTAAAGCTCTTTGTCTTTTTTACGAAGTTTACATTTCACCGGCCATTTTTGCCAATTTAGTCTTATCAGTCGAAAATAAGGAACTGGGTATTTCTGCCGGCCTGCAGGACCGGGTGGCACAGGCTTTTGAAAAACCTGTTTTTATGAATTTCGAAAAGAAAATTATGGAAAAACAGGGTTATGGGGATTACAGCCCGTTGAACATAGAACAGTTTCCTTCCATGTATATTGCGTTTAGAAAAAATCTTTCCGAAGGAACTGAAATTCTCCATAATAACCTGAAGGCACGATTTGAAATAGGTGAAGAAAAGGTTTTAAAAGCAATGGAGAGATGGGGCCAGATTACAGTGGATTTTAAGAAAGCACTTTTAAATAATGACAGATTAAAAATTCATGACCTTATTAACGAAAATTTTGATTTAAGGAGATCGCTGGTACCGATTTCAAAAGGCAATATCCAAATGGTGGAGTTGGCACGATCGGTTGGCGCAAGTGCAAAATTTACCGGCTCCGGTGGTGCAATTATTGGAACTTATGATAATGAGATAACATACAATAAACTCAAAGATTTAATGAATAATCACGGAATAGAAGTGATAAAACCAAACATTGTAAACAATTAATAAATGGTAAAAAAAGCAGTAATACCGGCGGCAGGTTACGGTACAAGATTTCTTCCGGCAACCAAGTCGTCTCCAAAGGAAATGATTCCTATTATAGATACACCGGTTATTCAATATGTAGTGGAAGAAGCAGTTGCAAGCGGGATAACCGATATTTTAATGATTATTGGAAAAGGGAAAAGGGCAATTGAAGAGCATTTTGACAGAAGTCCGATTCTCGAAGAATCATTATTGAAAAAACAAAATTTAATGATGCTTGATAAAATCCGTTCTATTTCCAATATGGCCAATATTCATTTTATTTGGCAAAAGGAAATGAATGGATTGGGTGATGCAATTCTTCATGCAAAATACCATGTCGGAAATGAGCCATTTGTAATTTTATTAGGCGATACTTTGGTGCAAAGTGAAGAAGGACCTATTACAAAACAATTAATCGATGTTTATAACGAAAATAAAGGTTCAGTTATAGCATTAGAAGAAGTAAAGCCAGAGTTGGTAAGTAGATATGGAATTGTTGATGGAGAAAAGGTTTCTGATAAAGTTGTAAAAGCAAATAACTGGATTGAAAAACCATCGCTTGAAGAAGCTCCTTCAAATTTAGCGGTTGCATCAAGGTATTTGTTTACTCCAGAAATTTTTGAATACCTTGAAAAAACTCCTCCGGGTAAAAATGATGAGATTCAACTCACTGATGCCATGCGTGAAATGGTAAAATCGCATCCGATGTTTGGTATGAAGTTTAACGGAAAACGTTACGATATCGGGAATAAAATGGGATTTATAAAAACCAATATCGAATTTGCTTTAAAAGACGAAGAAATAGGAGAGTCCTTAAAAGTTTGGTTGAAAGAATTTGTCGGGGAAATTTAATTGGATGAATTTATTACTACAAACTTAATTTATTCTGTTTTGTTTTAGATAAGGGTATTTTTATACTTTTGCACACTTGTATTTTGCAGGTTTCTATCGGGGCTGATTGGTTTTGACAGCGGGTAGAAGAGGTAAGTAAGCATGTCGGGTTTTGGTTGTTGACCCGTAATAAATAATAATCAAAATTTTAATTGGCGAAAATAATTACGCTCTTGCTGCGTAACCGAATTACAGTAGGTTAATGCTTAATCCCGATACAATGTGTCGGGACAGGACATCGCCCGGATGCTAATGCTTTGAAGCGGTCCGATTCGGCGGTGCAAGTAAATCGAAGCTAGCGGAATTGGTGCTCCGACGATTCTGCGAAAATAAAGGAGCTAAGGTAGGATTTGGTGGCTTTGATCCGGCTCCTATTCGAAAATCAAGTCAAAGATAAGCATGTAGAAAGCTTATTGCTTCCTCGTTTGGACGCGGGTTCGACTCCCGCCAGCTCCACTTTTTTACTTAGCAAACCAAAGCAAAAAACCGTAACTACCACATTATCAGCAAAATTTGATTTTCCACCTAAGCAAAAAAATGCAAAAAAAAGCATAAGTAAAGGTGGAAATTCGGGAGTTCATCGAAATAAAAAAAAGACTCCCGAATTTGAGTCTAATGCGTTGATATGCATTGTTTTGCATTTCGTGTTTTTTTCCATTTGCAGTAGTTTTGAAATGTTAAATTAAAACCAAAAAAATGGAAAAACACAAAACATTTAATGTTCTCTTTGTGACAAGGGCAAAAAAGAACAAAAAACAATCGGACGAAAAACTGTATGCCCGAATTACTGTGGAAGGTGAAAGAATTGAAACAAGCCTGGGAAGAAACGTTTCGGAAGGCCTGTTTGATGCAAAAGCTCAAAGATGTATCGGAAATTCAAAAGAAGCTAAACAAATCAACGATTTCCTGGCCATTATTAACTCAAGGCTGAATGAGATCAGAAAGGAAATTATCCTGGAAGGAAAAGAAGTTAGTGCTGAACGAATAAAAGCGCGCTTTAAGGGAAATCCTGATCCCGACCAGGTTAAAACTCCGGGAATTGTTGAACTTTATGACGAACACAATCACAAATTTAAGGAGTTGACAGGTACACCAAAACATGCTCCAGCAACTTACCAACGACATCTTATTTCCAGAAAACATGTTCGTGATTTTATAAAATCTGCATACAATAAATCGGATTTGGAACTTGAATTGATAAATTTCAAGTTTTTGAAAAACTACGAACATTACCTGAAAACCCATCGGGGATGCAATCATAATTCAACCATGAAATACATTAAAAACCTGGGGAAGGTAATTCGATTGGCGGTTGCCGAGGGTTATATCAAAATCAATCCCTTTGATAAATTCAAACTTACTTATGAAACTGTGAATAGGGTGGTACTCACATCTGATGAAGTTAAAAGAATTAAAAAGCTTAAGATTAAAGAGGCCAGACTTGATCGTGTTCGTGATATGTTCCTTTTTTGTACTTATACAGGAATTGCTTTTGTTGATGTGCAAAAACTAAAAATGAATCATATTTACAAAGACATTGAGGGCACCAAATGGATTAAAAACAACAGGATGAAAACCAGTACCGAATTTTTGGTTCCTGTTTTAAAAGTTCCCCATAAAATTATTAAAAAGTATAAAAACCATCCGCTGCGAAAAACTGCCGGACTTGTAATACCTAAAATCAGCAACCAAAAATATAATGCTTATTTAAAAGAAATTGCAACCCTGGCAGGAATAGAAAAAGAACTTACTTCGCATATTGCCAGGCATACTTTTGCTACCACTATAACCCTGGAAAATGGAGTTCCACTTGAGGCCGTTTCTAAAATGTTGGGCCATACCAGTTTAAAAACCACTCAGATTTATGCTAAAATTCAGGAAAAAACCATAAAGAATGGAATGAAAAACCTGATAAACCAAAAACTAAAAAAGAAAAAGCCAGAAGCTGCTTAATTATTAAATTTAAAAAACCAGGACTTAAAAATCCTGGTTTTTCTTTTGATATTTACTGACACTTAAATCTTACTATTATCAGCAACGGTGCGACTAAAATTCTTGTATCGCTCCCTGGTAATATCCAACATTCTTACAATTCGTATTTTAAAATCTGATGCTATTACTCCAATATTTATTATTATCTGATTTTTTCCTCTGATTATTTTTAGCAAAATACTGAGGAGCAGAAGCATACCCACAAATGGAAAAACAATAATTTTAATTAGAAATCGATTTGTTTCATCCAATTGAAAATTAAAATTCAGAAGTTCTGAAATCAATGTTATAGATTTATCTAAAAAGAAAAAATAAGCAATGGCTAATAATATAGAAAACAACAAAAAGGCAGTTGAAAAAATGTAGTTGATAAACGAATAAAACTTTTTTAAGCCAATCATTGGCCTAACAGTGGCTTCAAATTCACCAATCTGTGACATGTTTTCTTCTAAATCTTTAATTTGTGTTTTGTATTCGTTTTCAATTTCCTGTTTTAAAGCTTTGTCCATAGTTTTTGATTTTGGAAATAAATTTAATATGGTTTGTTGATATGTTATTTCTCCTTAACAACGTATTTGTAAAAAGATGTACTTAAAGCTATGCTTAGATATAAAACAACAAAAAAAGTCAAGAAGTAAATTGTTTCTTCCAGAGAACCTTCAACAAGAACTGCTCCCTCATAGCTCATAAATAGTGAATAAACTAAATAAATAAAGAATAATAACATTGTACGTTTATTTCTAAGAAATCTAAAAAACTTATATTTCCATAATTCACTGTTCATTCCAAATTTTTTTAGTGTATCTAACATCCTGGCATGAAAAACGTAATCTATAATTCCTAAGTTTTCTGGATATAAGTACAAACAAGGCACCTCATTTTTACCATAAACACGCATTTTTTCTTTATATCTTTCGCGATCTTCTTTTGTATTGTTCCAACGTCCCTGAAATTCAACATAAATTTTATAACGAGGTAAATAAAAATCAGCAATTCTATAATCGAGGTCGTCATTTTTAAGATTACGAATTAATTTTTCTGAATTAAATTTAATTTTCTGGTTGTTAAAAAAATTTTCCAGGAATAGTTCTCCCTCAGAACGTGGATTTGGTTTCATTGCAAAAAAAATAAAGGTTTGTAAAATGTTTTAATTGGAGTTAAAGATATTATGTTTATTAGAATATGAAAATTATTTTAACTATTCAATTGAAGATTTATCAATGGAAAAAATGATTTTTTCAATTCTGTTATTGATTTCTGCAAAATATATGTAATGCAAATGAAGTTCATCATTCCCAATATTTAGGATTTGATTTGCAAATGAATTGTCGGTACTAGGATGATAAGGCATAGCGCAAACAACAACCAGTTTTAATTTCTTAGGTATAGAGCTTTTAAATCCAAAGATTTTATACCAGTCGTTACCAGCTTTACTTCTTAAAAGTTCCCGAATAAAAACTGCATAAGCAATAGCTTGTTGAATCACTTTTGACGGCGGCTCAGAAGGTTTATTTTCATCTTTTACTTCGATTATGCAGAGTTTTACTCCTCTACCTGTGCCAACCCGTGCCAGTATATCAATTCCACCACCATGAGAACCGGAATAGCTTAATTCGTTTATTTTACTTGCACTAAGCGGTGTAGGCATTTGGAATCTGCTAATACCAGCCAATCTAACTGGTTGAATGTATCGTAGTGCTTTTTCTTTTCCTTTCTTTTTAGAAAACTCAGTAAGTAATGCACTTTCAACACGGTGTTCCTCATTTCCTTTTGACGAATTATTTAATCTTACCAGATTTGCAGAAAAGAATTTTCTGAATTCTTTGGCTTCTTTCGATTTCCAGTTATTGTTATGCAAACAAATATTACATCCAAAATCCCTAATATTGTTATTACCCAAACCTTTGGTAGATATAATAACATTGTCCTTTTTAACCTTAAGCTTAGCAACATCCTGGCCTAAATATCGCAAGCTAAAAGATAAACTCCCTTTGGCTTCACTTACATTCATGTAAATGTATAATGAGGCCCATTCATGGAAATGTTTCTTCTTCGATTTTGCCAAATCAAATTTTTTAAGAATTTCTTTTGCATAATCTTCATAACGAATTATCCACTCTGGATTATGTTGTAATAATTCAATTGCTTTATTTAATGTGTTTTGTGATTCATTCAAAAAATTGGTCATATTGAGTTGTTTAGATTATTGATATTAATATAAATATGTTAATTGAATTGCCAGCAAAATGTCAACGAAAAAATACTCAAATAGGAATTAATGTGTTCTAAAACTATTCCATTTAGACTGTAAAATGCCTGCGACTGCTACTTCATGAAAATACAATTCATAATCATTTTCTATTGGATATATTGCGACTTTAAATCGCCGTACTAACTCTTTTGCCTTAGGAACATCTGCTTCATTCTCAATATGTTTTCGTTGACTTTTTGATACAACTGAAAACCCAAGCTCCCTCACATTTGAATTATATCGAAATTCTTTATCTGCAATCAGATAGGCTAAAGTTGCAGCATTATGTGTTTTACCCCATCCATGTTGTTTGAGCCGCTTAAAGATATCTCTTGAAATACCGACATATACCGGTATGATATTTTCATCCTTTTCACCAAATACATACAAGCCCTTTAAATAATTACTCTTAATTCCATATCCATGTTGTTTAAAAAGAGCTTTGTTCCTATATATTCCATTGTGTTTCGGCTAGTATAAATCACCTAGTTCAGGACAATTGGGTTCATTAAGCTTTTCAATAAAATAAGCTGTAATCTCAAAACTTTTATCAAGCAATTTTTTCAAATCATCCGGGAAGATTTCGGCTTTGAAGTTTTTCATAAATTGTACTTAGCTGACGAAAGCTGTTTTTGTATTGGTTTTTAAAAATACTATTATATTCTGATTATGTAAATTCGTGTAATGTTAATATATAACAATGTCAAAACAAAGTATAATTGTTGAGCACTTGAAAGAAATGTATCTCTGTTTTAACTTAGGGTTTTAAAATATGTACCAGACAATAAATTTTGGCTAAATTAGACGACTGTAAAAACACATTTATCCATGGCAAATCATCAGGATCACGCAAATTTTATTTGGCAAATAGCTGATTTATTAAGAGGACCTTATAGACCCCCACAATACGAAAGGGTAATGCTCCCAATGACTGTTTTAAGACGCTTCGACTGTGCTTTAACCGATACCAAAGATGCAGTTATAGCCCGGTACCAACAGCTAAAGGATAAATTTGAAGGTGACGCATTAGATTCGATGTTGAATAAAGTCTCAGGGCAGAAATTTCACAACCATTCTCCTTTGACTTTTGAAAAAATGAAAGGTTCGCCTGAAACAATAGCAAAAGACTTGGTTAGTTATATCAGGGGATTCTCTTCAAACGTACAACGCATCTTCGATTTCTTTGAATTTGAGAAAGAAATTGAATTGATGAATGAGTCCAATATTCTTTATTTGGTTGTATCTCGTTTCAGTAATATTGATCTACATCCTTTGCGGGTGAAAAATACTGAAATGGGATTGATTTTTGAAAATTTGATTCGTCGTTTCAATGAACTTGCCAACGAAACTGCCGGAGATCACTTTACTCCAAGGGAAGTAATAAAATTGATGGTAAATATTCTTTTTATAAACGACAATGAATTTCTATCAAAGCCTGGAACGGTCAGAAAAATGCTGGACCCTACTTGTGGGACTGGCGGAATGTTGGCAGAAGCGCAAAAATATATCGAAACCCATCATCCCCAGGCGATGCTTTATGCTTACGGGCAGGATTATAACAAGCGCGCATTTGCTACGGCTGCATCAGATATGTTGATTAAGGAAGTTAGCCACAACGGTACAGGTGAAAATATACGTTTTGGAGATAGTTTGGTTAATGATAGATTTCAGGGAGAACATTTTGATTATCTAATAGCAAATCCTCCTTTTGGTGTTGATTGGAAAAAACAAAAGCCTGAGATTTCCAGAGAACATGAAAAACGTGGTTTTGCTGGCCGTTTTGGCCCTGGTCTTCCACGTGTAAACGATGGCGCTCTTCTTTTTTTGTTACACATGATTGAAAAATTTGAGCCGGTCGATGAAAAGAATAGAAAGTTCGGTTCGCGTTTGGCAATTGTTTTTAGCGGCTCTCCCATGTTTTCAGGTGGAGCTGGTTCAGGAGAAAGTAATATCCGGCGATGGATTATTGAAAATGATTGGCTTGAAGCAATTATTGCGTTACCTGAGCAAATGTTTTACAATACCGGTATTGGAACCTACGTCTGGATAATAACTAACCGAAAAGAAAGGCGCCGAAAAGGAAAGATCCAGTTGATTGATGCCCGTGATTATTATATTCCAATGCGACGCAGTTTAGGAGACAAACGGCGTAAGATTGGTGATATGGAAGAAGCAGAGCCGGATCAGATTGGCGATGTAGTTCGCTTGTATGGTTGGTTTGAAGAGAATACGCAATCAAAGATATTCCACAATAGCGAATTTGGGTTTACACGTGTAACTGTTGAACGCCCATTGCGGCTTCGTTACCAAATGACAACAGAAGACAAAGCTCGTTATTTGGACGCATTTCCGCATTTGCTTGATGATATACAACTAATTGACAAAATTCTTGGGCGTGAGCCCTCCCTTAACTGGAATAAAGTAGATAAGCAGATACGTAAACAATTGAAAAAAAATGGGAGCAGTTGGAATGCTCGGGAACGTAAACTATTCCGCGATGTGTTTACTAAACGTGATGTAGATGCTCAACCAGTTTTGAAGGGGAAAAAAGAGTATGAAGCCGATTCTGAATTAAGGGATTTTGAAAATATACCATTAGAAAAAGATATTGACCAATACTTCACGGAAGAAGTATTGCCACATGTAAAGGATGCCTGGATGGATCGCACCAAAGATAAAGTTGGCTATGAGATTAATTTTAATCGTTTCTTTTATAAACAGATTCACAATCGAAGCCTTAAAGAAATTGATTCGGAGTTATACAATGTCGAGAATGAGATAGTGAAACTTCTAAAAGAGATTTCAAAATGAATTCATTTTTGATTTGGGCTAACGACATTCCCATTGATTGGGAAATCCTAGCTGTGAAAGTGCTGGGTAAATATGTTGTGAGCAGTGTGGACAAGATCCCGTCTGAAGATGAAAATCCGGTTTTATTGTGCAATTACAGTGAGGTATATAATAACGATTTTATTACATCGGATATCCAATTCATGAAAGGGACGGCCACCCTTGAAGAGAAGAAAAAATTCTCATTAAGAGATGGCGATTTAATTATCACAAAAGATTCCGAATCATGGGATGACATAGGTGTCCCGTCGTTAGTTATTGAAAATATTCCAGAGTTAATTTGTGGTTATCATCTAGCAATTATTCGACCAGATAAAAAAAGGATTTTGCCTCAATTCTTATTTCGATGCTTGCAATCAAAAGATATTCGTCTTCAATTGGAATTATCTTCAACTGGAGTAACAAGATTCGGCTTACCAAAAGAAGCAATAGGGTCGATGAAAGTGCCAGTTCCTTCAATAGAGAAACAAAATGAAATTGTAGCTTTTTTGGAGAAAGAGATTGTAAGAATAGATAAGTTAATTGAAACAAAGCAGCAATTAATTGATATCCTTTCCGAAAAGCGGCAAATATTAATTACTGAAGGCATCGTTAATGGAGTAAATCCAAATGTATCCATGAAAGATTCAGGGATTGACTGGTTGGGTAGTATTCCAATGCATTGGAATACGGAGAGAACTCGGTGGCTATTCAAGGAACGCAATGAGCGGTCAGAGAATGGGGAGGAAGAAATGCTTACTGTTTCCCATATTACTGGCGTAACTCCCAGGTCTGAAAAGAATGTGAATATGTTTCAAGCGGAATCAACAGCAGGATATAAAAAATGTAATAAAGGAGACTTAGTAATTAATACACTATGGGCGTGGATGGGAGCAATGGGCATTGCTCCTATGGAAGGCATTGTAAGTCCGGCATACCATGTTTATACTCCTTGTTCTTTATTGCTGCCAGAGTTTGTCGATGCAATCGTACGATTACCAATATTTGCAGCTGAGGTAACTCGTTATTCAAAAGGAGTTTGGTCTTCACGATTAAGGTTATATCCTGAAGGATTTTATGAGGTTTATTTTCCTGTTCCTCCAATAAATGAGCAACGGGAAATAGTAAATAACATCAGAAAAGAAACAAAAAAAATAGATCAATTAAAGACTATAACAGAACGATCTATCGGACTATTAAAGGAACGAAGAGCAGCCTTAATTTCCGCCGCAGTGACTGGTCAAATTGAAATAGCTGAAGAAGTATGAAAATAAAGAAACTCACATTATCAGGCATGAGGGCTTTTAGCCAAGCTGAATTTGACTTTCAGCCAGGTTTTAATCTTTTGGTAGGAGTTAATGGTGTCGGTAAAACGACGGTTTTAGATGCCCTAAGAATTAGTTTATCCAGGGTTTTGCCGCAGATAACAAAATATTCAAGTCAAAAACATTCGTTTAATTTTGGGGATATTACAATTGGATTGAATTCACTTCAGGTTTCCTGTGACTTTTATTTTAATTCAAAGTCGTTTAATTTTCTTTATGTAAAACAAAGGGAATCAGTCATTGGGAATAAACCTGGAAGCCCCAGGGAATCTGTTTATGAGGTTGGTGATGTCGAGAAGATAACACCACCGCTTTCAGAAATAATTCCAACGAAAATAGATTTAACCCCACTTGCTTTATTTTTTTCTACAAAGCGTTCCATAATATCAGATAAAACGGTTTCTGGTCACGCAACTGCTGGCGGTTTAGCAGCAGCATTTTCTGAGTCTTTATCTGCCAACAGAGAAAATAATTTACGTTTGCTCAAAGACTGGTTTAAAGTCCAGATAGCCCTTGGAGAGGAACGTCCTTTGGGATTAAAACACATAAATGTTTTAAAGGATGCTGTTGAATCATTCTTGCCAGGATTTAAAGATCTAAGAATCGAAGAAACAGATGATAAAAGTTCTATTGTAATTGACAAAAATGGTACGACTTTAGATCTAATACGTCAACTTTCTGATGGAGAACGGGGAGTATTAGCAATGGTTCTCGATTTGGCACGCCGCCTTTCACAGGCAAATCCCCATGTAGAAAATCCATTGAAGGAGGGAACTGCTATTGTTCTAATCGATGAACTTGATTTGCATTTACATCCTAAATGGCAGAGGAGAATTGTTGATAACCTAACTCGCACGTTCCCAAACTGTCAATTTATTGCGACGACTCATTCCCCTCAGATTATTGGTGAAGTGAAGCCTAATATGATCACAATAATAGATAAGACTATCTATTCTCCTCCAAATTCCTATGGGCTGGATTCAAGTCGTCTTTTAGAAGAAGTTTTGGATACAATTCCAAGAAACAGAAACGTGGATAGCATGCTCAAAGACCTATCTCTATTAATTAATAAGACAGAATTAAAAAAAGCTAAAAGCTTGCTTAAAGAGTTATCAGAAATACTTGGGCATAATGATCCGGAGATTATTCGTTCTAACACAATGATTAGTTTTCTTGAAAACGATTTGCTAGATGAGAAAGATTAATAAGAAAACAGAACCGGCTAGCTTAAAAACGCATCGTGCATCTCAATTTTCAAATTACGATAATTACCAGGATAAACAAACATTGAGAGAATATCTTTGTGATGAACAGCGAGGAATTTGTTGTTATTGCATGGGAACAATCTTATCAGACGAAGCTCATATGAAGATTGAGCACTTTAAATGTCAAGATAATTATCCTCAGCATCAGCTTGATTACTGGAATTTGATGGGAGCTTGCCCGGGAGGGAAAGGACAGCCGCCTGAAAAACAACACTGTGACACATCGAAAGCTAATAAGAAACTCTCCTATAATCCATCGAGTAAGTTATTTCTGATCGAGAATTCTATTTGGTATAAAAAAGATGGTTTAATGGGGTCCTCAAATCATGTATTGGACAAAGAAATTAATGAAATTTTACACTTAAATATTGATAGCCTTAAAAATAAAAGAAAAGGGGCCCTCAATGGATTTATGGATTTTCTACGTATAAAATATAAATCTCAACTCAAGAAATCCACTCTTGAAAAATGGTTGCATGAATGGAATGGAGAAAGCAATAATGGAAGATTGAGCCCATATTGTCAAATAGTTGTATTTTATATACAGTTAAAACTTAAAATTAACAAAGCTAATGTACCTAAATAAATCAGAATTTGCTTTTGAAACCATTATCGAGGAACATTTCATTAATTCAGGATATCAAACTGTTGGAAGAGATGGATTTGATAAAGAGAGAGCAATATTCCCGAAGGAAGTTATTGCATTTATTCAGCAAACTCAGAATAAAGAATGGCAAAAGCTTGAAAAACTGTTGGGAGATAATACTGAACAACAAGTTATTCATGATCTGTGTAAATGGATGGACTTAAATGGATCCTTGACTACTATCAGACACGGTTTTAAATGCTACGGCAGAAAATTGCAAATTGCTTATTTTAAGGCTCCTCATACGATGAATCCTGAATTGGAGGAGAACTATTTGTTAAATAAATTGGGCATAACCCGCCAACTTCATTATTCTACGCGAAACAATAACTCTCTTGACGTAACCTTAAGCTTAAACGGAATACCAATTGCCACTCTGGAACTAAAAAATCCTATGACTGGGCAAACCGTAGAGAACGCAAAAAATCAATACAAACACGACCGCGATCCACGAGAAATATTATTTGAGTTTAAACGAAGAACGCTCGTACATTTTGTTGTTGACACTGAACTTGTTTACATGACAACCCGACTTGCCGGTGATGCAACCTTTTTCCTGCCATTCAATAAAGGTAACGAAGGAGGAGCTGGAAATCCGGTTGATACACAAGGTCGTAATTATCGTACTTCTTATCTTTGGGAAGAAGTGCTTACCCCAGACAGCTTTATGGACATCATCGCACGGTTTATCCACCTACAGGTTGAAGAGAAGCTTACGGACGAAGGGCGTAAAGTGAAAAAAGAATCGATGATATTTCCACGTTATCATCAGATGCAGGCCGTCAGAAAATTGATAGATGCCTCATTGAAGGACGGTGTTGGAAATAATTATTTAATTGAACATTCTGCCGGAAGTGGAAAAAGCAATACCATAGCATGGCTTGCACACAGGCTTGCTTCATTGCACCATTCAAACAATGAAAAGGTATTTGATTCAGTTGTTGTAATCACAGATAGGTTGGTTTTAGACAAACAACTTCAGGATACCATTTATCAGTTCGAGCACAAAATGGGTGTTGTGCAAAAGATTGATGTAAATTCCAAACAACTGGCTGAAGCTCTGGAGAATTCTGTTCCTATAATAATTACAACACTTCAGAAATTCCCATTTGTCTCACGTCAATTACAAAAACTGGCTGAAGAAAGAGGAGAAACAAGCACTGGCGTTTTACCAACTAAAAAGTTTGCGGTTCTCATTGATGAAGCACATAGTTCTCAAAGTGGGGAAACAGCGACCGATTTAAAAGAAGTTTTAGGAGGGGACAAGCTTGTTGTTGATGCGAAATCAAAGGCACTGGAAGATGGAGCAGATAGCATGGAAGAACTTTATCGAAGTATGGCCAAAAGGGGAAGGCAATCAAATATTAGCTTTTATGCTTTTACTGCTACTCCAAAATACAAAACACTTTCTGTTTTTGGCGAAAATGGTGGTTCCTTTCATCGTTACACAATGCGGCAAGCCATTGAAGAAGTTTTCATATTAGATGTTTTAAAGAATTATACAACCTATAAAACCTATTACAAGCTACTAAAATCTAGCGAGGACGATCCACAAGTAGAACGAAAAAAAGCGGCAAAAGCCCTTGCCCGTTTCTTGCGGTTACATCCACATAATATTTCCCAGAAGACAGAAATAATGGTTGAGCATTTTCAATCATTTACCCGACACAAAATAGGAGGTCATGCCAAAGCAATGGTTGTTACCGGATCGCGTTTGGAAGCTGTTCGTTACAAACAAAGTTTTGATCAATACATCAAGAGTAAAGGATATCCTATCAAATCACTCGTTGCGTTTTCGGGAACCGTAAACGACGACAAAGTTAAAGATGTTTCATACACAGAGGAAGGCATGAATAAAGGTATAAAGGAAAAAGAATTGCCTGAAAAATTCGGTACGCCGGAATATCATGTGTTATTAGTTGCGGAGAAATATCAAACCGGTTTTGATCAACCACTTTTACATACTATGTATATTGATAAGCGGCTTGCAGGAATTCAGGCCGTGCAGACCTTATCAAGATTAAATCGTATTCATCCATTGAAAGAGGATACGTTTGTTCTGGACTTTGTTAACGATAGGGAAGAAATCCAACAAGCCTTTAAAACATACTATGAAGGAGTAGAAATTGGAGAAGAAGTTGACCCTTCAAATCTTTACCGGATTCAAGCAGAATTGGCTCTTTCAGGAATTTATATGAAAGAGGATGTTGATCGTTTTATTTCTATTTATTTTAAGGCAAAGCAGAAACAGAGCATTGCAGATCATGAGGCATTGAATGCAGCATTAGATCCAGTAGTATCTCGCTTTACAACATTGAAGAAAGAAAGTGAAGAAGAGGCTGAGGTTTGGCGAAAAAAAATGAATGCATTCAAAAATCTTTACGGTTTTTTAAGTCAAATAATTCCTTATCAGGATAGTGATTTGGAAAAGCTGTTTATTTTCTTTCGCCATTTATCACCAAAATTACCAAGAAAAAATTCAGGGCCTGATTATAATTTTGATGATAGCGTTAGGCTTGAATATTATCGACTGCAAAAGATCAGTGAAGGCTCCATAAGCCTGAAAGGGGAAAGCAAATATAAACTTCAGGGCCCGGAAGAAGTTGGTACTTCGATGGTAAGAGAAGATCCGGTTGCTTTTTCCCGATTAATTGATATTATTAATGAACGTTTTGGGACTGACTTTAATCAAGCCGACCAATATTTCTTTGATCAAATCATTGAAACAGCGATTTTGGATGAAGGTCTAATAAATGCAGCGGAGGTAAATCCAGAAGATAAATTTGAGTTGGTTTTTAAAAATATTCTTGAAAATTTATTTGTTGAGAGAATTGATCAGAATGAGGAAATTTTTGCACGTTTCATGAACGATCAAGCTTTTCAAAAAATTGTGACTAAATGGTTATCCAGTCAGGCATTTAACAAAATCAAAAATAACGTTCAGAACAACTTGTCAGTAAAACGAACTAATAATATTTAGAAGATAAATCAGAATTAGGAAAATTCTGTTTTAAATTAACTCCGAATAATAATACCGCGTAAATTTTTGAAAATTGAAGCTTTATTATCGACTTTTAAGTTTTTCCTTATTTCTCTTTTATTTGTAATGTATGCTTCTTGAAGATTTTTTTTCTCAAATTCCACTTTAATCATATCATCAGTAGCATTAATAAATTTTAAGGGTTTGGGAAATGCGTAGTTGCATCCTTCCAACCAAATATCTTTAAAATCATTTATAAAGGATTGTTCGGTTAATATTTCTTTATGTTTAATGTTTTTCAAGTTTGTATAATACAATTCAACAGATTCGACTTTAGCCCCTGATTCAATATTAGTTGTAGAATTTTCTTCAAATCCTATTAAATGTAAGGTTCTTTTTAAAATTTCTATATCCTTACTATTGTTTTCCCAAATCAATGGTGCATAGATTTTTCTTAAAAATAGCAGCTTTGCAATTGATTTATTAGTATTAAAAACCATTGCAGCACATTCCATTAGATATGGATTATTGGTCTTATTAACCATATCCGTAAAAATCAAACATGATGCGGAATCTACGTCATAGTTGACACCAATCTTAAAGTTTTTAAATTTTGAAATCTTTCTTTGTGTTACATACATTTTTAACGGTTTTATAATTAAGTCCACACTTTTAACTTTTACCTTTTCAGGTACGGGAACCGTTTGGGTTGTATAAATAACAATTCGTTGTAAATTATTTAATACGAATACCAGCAAATCATCTGTGTATGTAGCAAACCTTTTATCATAAAAAACAAATCTTCTTTCAAATTGCTGTATTATATTTTTCAAATAATACATTAAAGTCGCAGCTTCTGTACTACTATCTTGCGAAATTAAGTATCCTTCTTCAATTGCCTTAGATAAATTTATTATATCTTGATGTTTTAGCCTCTGAACATTATATATGAGAGGATTATATTGGCTAATAAGTTTTTGACAATATGATCTCACTTGTGAATTGGAATTGTGTATTTGTTCAATTCTTTGTGTTATATGATTTTCAATTAGTTTCTTTTTTACCAATGGTCTAGCTAATAAGATTCCTAGAAGTGCCACACCAGGACCTAATATACTCACAAAGTATCCCCATATTTTATCAAATAGGGTAAAATCTGAAACATTATTCTGTGCTTCTAATAAATTTCCAATATTTGTTTGACACAAAATTGCACCAACAGAATTCAAGCAAAAAAGAGGTGAAATACATAAGAATATTAAAAAACATTTGATGTAATAAGACCTTGTCATGATTATAAAGATTAGCAAAAAAAACAATAATTATTTCTAAAATTAATATGTTTTTCGGAAAGTTTGTCAGATACTCTTTTGAAGAAATAGAATTATTATTAAATACAATTTAAAAGGTTAGCATCACAGTTCTAAAGGGTATAATTGAGCCTTAAACTTCAATAAATTGTATTTCCTTTAAATTCCGATATATTAAATTATTATTTCACCAACTTTATGTTTCCATTCAGCAAATCCGTTTGTTTGATTATCCTGCGTATTTTGGTGATTAAATATGGTAAATAAAATATCAGCGTCGATTAATTTTTGTTTATGGGCTGATTTATATTCATTTCTCCCGTTTTCTCGAATATACCCAATGCTCTGCTCAATCCTTTTCAGTTGTTCAACCAGCTTATGAGATTTATCCAAACTCCATATATAAGTAGCATGTGAATTTAAGAGCTCCCAGGCATAATGATTTTTTGTATCACCCTCTATGAAAAATAAAAATCCAAATTTCGGTTTTAAAGTAAAATGAATCTTTTCTGTAGGACAGTGTAACTTGCCTGATAACAATTTCAATTGTCTTTTATTTCTAATATCACTTGAATTGATTAATTCTTGAACAACGTCTTCTTCAGTTATTTTTAAGCAATTACCTTTTTTTTCAGTATCATTTAATTCGGTTATTTCCTCTGAAGTATAAAGTCCCTTACTATTGTTGTTTTTAATTTCTATTTTTCTAAAATCCTGTATTTTAGATTGCTTGATGGATTTTAACAGATTTTTATTTATTTGTGCAATTTCTTTCGATTCAGATTTTATCTCAGTGAATTTATCACCTCTGAATTTAATAGTTGCAGAAACATTAAATTTTTTTCTATTTTTGAAGGCCTTAGGGAAAAAATATTTTACATGTTCGAACTCTTCAAGGATGTTATCATTAAATATGATAAAATTTAATTCCAACCTTGCTTCTTTTATATATTTCGTAAACTCAACTTTCCCATTTTTAAACGATGCTTTTGTAAAATGAAATTTAAATTTGATTTTTATTTCAGTTTCAATATTATTTGGATTTAGGATTTCTGTTTCATTCTTATGTTCAGTATCAGCATTTCCCCATTCACCTTCATAATTGTTTTCTTCTGGTGGCATTTCATCAAATCCGTAAAACGGTATATCAATGCCTCTTTTTAACTTCAGCTCAGGAATGAGTTCAGCAAATCCCTCTTCTAAATACCAAGTCAATTGAAATTCCAATTTTTCCCACTTAACCTTATTAAATACTATTGAATTAATATTCCTTTTTAGCTTTTGTGTTTGAAATTGACTTATGTCCGTTGGATGGTAATCTATTATTTCTACATCTAATTGCTTCAATTCTGAATTAAAGTTTTTTAATTCAAGCTGCCAATAAATATCAAAATTGCTCTTAAATCCAAAGTCACCGAATGGAAAATTTGTTTTTTGAAATGAAATATAATTATTAGGTGTTATAAAGATTTTGTCATCAACAATCTTTACTATTCGAAGGTTCTTCTTCACGGTTTAATTTTTTAATGAAAGAGTATTCGGTGATACTCTGATTTATGGTTTTGCGTAGTTAAAAATACAAATGCTATTTTAATAAACAAGATTGACAATGTTTGTATTATAAGATTTTAGAATAAAGAATTATAGTTAAAGGTTACCATTACCTTGCAAATTTGTAACCTTCCATTTTGCATTTTTCAATGTGTTCTTTTGTTTATCTGAGTTAAAGCGCAGTAAAACAGTTGGTTAACCTACCGTGTTCTTAAGGTATTTTAAAGGTAAACCTAAGGTAAACCTGAGATTTCTATAAGGTTAATCTCGAAGTTCTAATGGTTAACCTTATAAAGAACTTGTGGTTAACCTGGTTAAATTTGATGGAAAACCTGGGTAAACCTGTTTGGAACCGTTAAAAATTCCAGGTTAACTATTTGAAGAAACAAAAGAAATAATGGTTACATATTTATAGATAACCGGTTAACCTGTGATGATTTTCCAGTAAGCATGGTATTTCGTTTTGAAAAGAAATGATTAAAATACCAAAATAAATACTTCAAGTATTCTGCTTGTTTTAACGGTATATTTACCGGTACATCAAAAGTATATCTTGAGTATTTACCGGTATATTTATCGGTATAATTTCAGTAAACGGAAGGTATGTTAAATGGTATATATTACAGTAAACAGTTGGTCTGAAAAAGAAATAATTAAAATGATTAATACAAGTAATTTGAACGAACCTCTTCTTATTCAATTGTCCTGTATGTGAAGATTGTCAGATCCTACATTTTATATTTTTCCAATAGAATATTAAGATGTTTTATTATCTCATACTCTATTTGCTTTTCGTTTCGTATTATATCCTCTAAATACTGCCATTCTCTAATGATTTCATTTATTGTTCTTTTTTTTATGAAATTTAAACCTTTACTTGCGGTTTCAATAAATGTTAAATTGGACAATCTAGTCAAGTTTTTTAATGACTCTTTATAATTATTATCGTTTAAATGGTAAAATTTTTCTTGAATTATTAGGTCGAACTTTGCATGGCGTAGATTTTCTAAAACACCATTTTTGTCAAAATTTCTTTGGTGAAATGCCAATGTCAAAAAGTGCTGAAAATATTCAATCCTGTCATCATAAAAGTTATAATCCGGATTACAAATATCCCCAGTCAGTCGATTTTCATTGATCAAGTCTTTTTCTATTGAAGTCCCTGA